>NZ_CALPCM010000001.1:0-260612 GCF_943193015.1 Hominisplanchenecus murintestinalis | reverse complement strand
CCCAAAAAGGTATGGTGTCTTTAGTTTTAAAGCATTTATAGCAGTTTTGGTAAAAATTCAAATTTGCTCATTTATAGGAAAGAAAAGAAAAGGAGTGATCCGGCTATGGTAAGATTAATCTGTCTGGCGATAGGATATGCATTTGGGCTGTTCCAGACCAGTTATATTTATGGAAAGCTGCACGGAATTGATATCCGCGAGCATGGAAGCGGAAACGCAGGGAGCACAAATATGCTGCGTACTTTGGGACTAAAAGCGGGGCTGCTTACGTTTGCAGGCGACTGTATGAAATGTATCCTGGCGGTAGCGCTTGTCCGTATTCTGTTTGCAGGAAGCTATGGGGACATGCTTCCGCTGCTGGCTTTTTATGCGGCGGCGGGAACAATTCTTGGGCACAATTTCCCGTTTTATCTGGGGTTTCGGGGAGGGAAAGGAATCGCGGCTACGGCCGGGCTGGTGCTTTCTTTTAACTGGATTATGGCCATATTAGGAATTATTACATTTTTTACCACATTTTTTGTAACGCATCTGGTATCTTTGGGCTCTCTTCTGGTGTATGTAGGTATTATGATTGAACTGGTGGCGCTGGGGCAGAGCGGATATTTTGGCATGAGCCAGATGCACCTGAATGAGCTTTACGCGGTGGGGCTTGTATTGGCAGTGATGGCTTTTTGGAAGCACCGCGAAAATATTAAAAGACTGCTGGGAGGGACGGAGCGGAAAACATATCTGTCCTCAAAACAGAAAGAATCGGAGGGAAAATAACTATGGCAAAAATCGGAGTTATTGGAGCGGGCAGTTGGGGAACGGCCCTGGCGCTTCTGATGCATAATAATGGGCATCAGGTAACCATCTGGTCTATCATTGGCGCAGAAGTAGAAATGCTGCGGACAAAACGGCAGCATGAGACAAAGCTTCCGGGAGTCCTCCTTCCGGAAGCGATTGAAATAACCGGAAATCTGGAAGAAGCAATGTCTGGCAAAGATGTGCTGATTCTGGCGGTTCCCTCCCCGTTTACCAGAAGCACGGCATGTATGATGAAAGAATTTTTAAAAGCTAATCAGAAAATTGTAAACGTGGCGAAAGGAATTGAAGAAAATACCCTTTATACGCTTTCTGATGTCATAGAGGAAGAGTTGCCCTGCGCTGATGTCGCCGTACTTTCCGGACCGAGCCACGCAGAAGAAGTAGGAAAGGGGCTGCCGACTACCTGTGTAGTAGGCGCACATACGAAGGAAACGGCAGAGTATCTTCAGAATCTCTTCATGAGCCCTGTGTTCCGGGTATATACCAGTCCGGACATGCTTGGTATTGAACTTGGCGGAGCATTGAAAAATGTGATTGCCCTCGCGGCGGGCACTGCCGATGGGCTGGGATACGGAGACAACACAAAAGCAGCGCTGATTACCCGTGGAATTGCAGAAATCGGCCGATTGGGTATTCAGATGGGCGCAAAGCTGGAAACATTCTGCGGTCTGACAGGCATTGGCGACCTGATCGTTACCTGCGCCAGTGTTCACAGCCGGAACCGCAAGGCAGGATGGCTGATTGGGCAGGGATATACAATGCAGGAGGCTATGGACGAGGTTAAGATGGTTGTAGAGGGTGTGTATTCTGCGAAAGCGGCTATGGGGCTTGCCCAAAAGTATCAGGTAGAGCTGCCGATCATCAGCCAGGTCAATCAAGTGCTTTTTGAAGGCAAGAGCGCGGCAGAAGCAGTCAATGAGCTGATGCTCCGTGACAAAAAAATAGAACATTCTGAACTTCCTTGGGGTTGACCTTTTCTACAAAATGGTGTATATTAAGACACATGAGCCGTACTTTAGCGATTAAAAGCGTTAAACCGGCAAAGAAATAAAGGAAAAGAGGATAAGTTTATGAAGAAAGTATTGGCAACATTGATGGCAATGGGACTGGCAGTATCGGCACTGGCCGGCTGTGGTTCCTCAGAGAAACCGGCGGCAACAGACGCAGCTACAGAGGCAGCATCAGGAGCTGAAACAAGTGCAGGCGAGACATCTGCGGATAATGCAGGTGATGGAGAGAGCTATAACGTAGGTATCTGCCAGCTGGTTCAGCATCCGGCATTGGATGAGGCGACAGAGGGTTTCAAAGCTGCATTGAGTGAAAAACTGGGAGATAAAGTTTCTTTCGATGAACAGAATGCATCCGGTGATTCTGCGACCTGTGCAACGATTGTAAACCAGTTCGTGGCAAATGACTGTGATTTGATTCTGGCAAACGCTACCGCTTCCCTCCAGGCGGCAGCAGCGGCAACCGACACCATTCCGATTCTCGGGACTTCCATTACAGACTACGCAACAGCTCTGGAAATTGACGATTGGACAGGTACGACCGGCAAGAATATTTCCGGTACTTCCGATTTAGCTCCGCTGGATGAGCAGGCAGCTATGCTTAATGAGATGTTCCCGGATGCGAAAAACGTAGGTTTGTTATACTGCTCTGCTGAGGCAAATTCCGCTTACCAGGTAGGCGTAGTGAAAGAAGCGCTGGAAGGTCTTGGCTATACCTGCACCGAGTACAGCTTTGCAGATTCCAACGATATCTCTTCTGTAGCAACGAACGCGGCTTCTTCCAGTGATGTCATTTATATTCCTACAGATAACACTGCGGCCTCTAACGCAGAAGTTGTAAACAACGTATGTGTTCCGGCAGGTGTTCCGGTAATCGCAGGCGAGGAAGGTATCTGTAAAGGATGCGGAGTTGCCACACTGTCCATCAGCTACTATGATATTGGATACAAAGCAGGCGAGATGGCATATGACATCTTGGTAAATGGCTCAGATGTAAGCCAGATGCCAATCGAATTTGCTCCGCAGGTAACAAAGAAATATGTCGCTTCCAGATGCGAAGAGCTGAAAGTGACTGTTCCTGACGGATACGAGGCAATCGATGAGTCCGCAGAATAAAAAATGAAACAAACAGCAGGGGGAAAGTCCCCTGAAAAGGAGAGCGCTTCCGGGAATGAAACCCGGAAGCGCCTTTGTTTTATTATTTAGTTCAGTCAGCTTATGGCAGCATTTTTAGAACATACAATCGGTTTTGAAGAATCCTTTTTCTGTGATTCGTCCTTTTGCGTCAGATTTTTTACCCAGCTATATTTTTTGTAGTGCTTATATACTACCGGAAGCTTTACGATTTCATCTAAGTTCAGGACGAAATATACTGCCAGTACCGGCCATTTCAGGATAAATGCTGCGATGAATCCCAGAGGAACGGTTACGCACCACAGGGTTACGGTATCGCATATCAGGCCAAAACGGGTATCTCCTCCGGCGCTGAAGATTCCTCCGATAGTAGTAGTGTTGATGGATTTTCCCACCAGATAGTATGAGCACACGATAAACATCCATTTCAGATATTCTTCCGCCTGGCTGCTCAGGGCTGCGAAACGGAGTATAAGCGGCGAAACCGCCAGTAAGAGAAGTCCCGTAATGATTCCGCTGATGACTGCCAGCCGGCAAAGGTTCCTTCCTGCTTCACGTGCCTGTTTGAGCCGTCCTGCGCCCAGTTCATGTCCTACGAGAATGCTGCCGCCGTTTCCTATGCCAATGCAGAAGCACACCATCAGGTTCTTTACGATATTGGCGATGGAATTTGCCGCTACGGCATCACTTCCCATATGCCCCATCACAACGGAATACATTGTAAAGCCGCATCCCCAGGCTAACTGATTTCCAAGGATTGGCAGGGAATACTTCCAATAAGTTCTCAGAAGGACTTTGTCAGGACGTATAAAATAGTGCATGTTCCATCGGATTCTTCCGGGTTTACGGGAATCCAGGACTGCCCATACCATCTCTGTGCCGCGGGCAATGACAGTCGCCAATGCGGCTCCGGCAATCCCCATTGCCGGGGCGCCGTACAGACCAAAAATAAGAATAGCATTCAGCCCGAGGTTTAATACCACTGCTGTAGAGCTGATTAGCGTACTCTTTGCCGCATGCCCGGTGTTTTTCATAATGCAAAGGTAAATCTGTGAAATACCGCACATCAGATAGGAAACGGCAGAAACCTGCAAATATGTGATTCCGCCGTCAATTAGGCTTTGCTCCGATGTAAAAAAGCGCATTACCTGGCGGGGGAACAGCAGGGTTCCAAAACAAAATATCAGGGAGACTGCCAGGGATGTACGGAGTACAAAGGCAAGTATTTTTGCTACTGATTCTGAATCGCCTTTTCCCCAGTACTGTGCAGCCAGCATACTTGTTCCCATAGCAAATGCCGTAAGGAACAGATTGAATACGAACATCATCTGTCCGGCAAGCGAGACTGCCGACAGGGCTTCCTGGCTAATCATGCCCAGCATAATAGCATCTGAGGCGCCTACCAGTGACAGCATGAACTGCTGGAATGCAATCGGCAGCACCAGTGACAGCAGCTTTTTGTGAAAATCGTGATTTTTCATAATGTCCTCCTACTCCCGGCACTTGTTTCCGGGGTTTGAATGTGATAAGATTATACCATCAAAATAGGAGGAAAATTAGGACTATTTTATCATATAATAGGATAAAACATTCATATCTGAAGGAGAGATGAAAAAATGATTTCTTTGTGTGAATCTATATTTGACGGTCAGAGAAGAGAATTGAAAGAACACGGCTCTTTTTCTTTTCCGGCAGCATGTTACTCAAATACACAGCAGAACCACTCGGTTCCCTGGCATTGGCATGATGAGCTGGAGGTGCTTGTTATGGAAAAAGGAAGCGCCCGGATACAGATTTCGTCTTTAAAGAGAGAAGTGAAAGAAGGAGAGGGTTGTTTTATTAATGCGGGTATCCTTCATTCTATGGAAAAGATTCCGGGAATGGATTTTGATGAACATTCACTTGTTTTCCATCCCCGGCTGATAGGCGGCAGCATGGACAGTATTTTCTGGCAGAAATATGTCCTGCCGCTCATATCTGACCGTTCACTGCCCGGAATTTTTCTGGAACAGTCGGTTCCCTGGCAGAAGGAGATGCTTTCGCTCATCCGGGCAGCTTGGAATGCCTGTTCTTCAGAAGAGGGAAATTATGAGATTGAGACGCGCAGTTCCCTGTCTCAGTGTGCCGGTATCCTGCGCCGGCAGCAGCCGGGGCAGCCGGGAGCGCAGCCGGAAAAAGCGCTGCGCCAGGGAGAGCGCATGAAAGTTATGCTGGCATTTATCCAGCAGCATTTTGGCGAAACCATAACCATCCGGCAGATTGCCGACAGCACGGCGGTCAGTGAAAGCGAGTGTATGCGCTGCTTCCATCATACAATTGGCATAACGCCTATCGCCTATCTGAAAAACTACCGCCTGCAGTGTGCCGCTGAACTGCTGGAAACTACCGCGCAGCCAGTCTCATTTATCGGCGAACAATGCGGCTTTCGGGAGATGAGTTACTTTGCCAGGGCGTTTCGTCAGAACTACGGATGTACGCCGTCGCAGTATCGGAAAGCGTCTGCGACGGCGTAAGAATTAGGTGTTTGATTCAATTATGCTCTCTCGAAAGGTTTATGGTAGTTGAGCCGGATTCTGTGCTGATTGTTACTTTGAGGGGTTCAGTATCATTCGCCGGTTTTGCACAGAGGAAAGAAAATTCTGAATCGTGCTGAAGAACTTCCGGCTCATCGAAATTTTCCTGAATCGTTGTCTTTGTCAGTCCCTGTTCAATAGTTACCTCTATTTGTCTGGTTTTGCAGCTTTCCGTTCCGGTGTAACGGATGGTCAATTGCGCGCTGGCGTTAGAATCTGCCCGGCAGGTAACCGCCCAGGACTCATTTTCCCCTGCATACATTATGACAGCGTCGTGGGAAATGAAATAAATGAGGCCTAATATCAACAAGGTGCAAAATGTTAAGAGAGTAAATAATACTTTTTTGTTCATTTATGCGTCTCCATTCACATGATTTACCAGCATTGCTTGATATGTATATCCATTGGGACGTTTAAGCGTCATAAAGTATGTACATCCAATATCGCCTCCAGTACCAGTATGTACAGCAACCCACGTAGAGGGAGGGGTAATTGACCATGTCTTCTTGCTTGCCGCATATTTCCCTGTTTCTTTTGTTTGGGTTACAAGGGAACCTGTTTTTTCTGACATACCTGTTTGCGAGTATCTTACATAATGGCTTGAGATAGTTGTACCGTTTGAACCGCTAATGGTATATCCACCATTCATAGATTTTATATATGTAAAGGTCGCGTTTTGTATTCCTTTGCGTCTTCCATAGTATATTGTCGATGTCGAATAGAGTTTTACGGTAATACTGCTATCCCAACCTTCTTCATAGACGCTTCCGTCTTGGAGGGAATTGGCTAATCTTTTAGCTGATTCTTCGCTATTCATTACTAGGCTGAGTGTATCTTTTCGAATGATTTCTTCTTTTTGGATTAATGATTTATTATTTGTATGAATTAAAGTCTCTTCTGCAAATGACAAGATATTGCCATTGACTGATATAATATTATCATTATTGATCAATTCTTTTACATTTAAATATTTGTCACTAAAGTAATCATTACGGTTCTTTGCATCGGAAAATTTCATTGTGTTAGTAGCCACGTTATTTTCAGAAACAGAGCCATTTTCAGCCGCATAAATATTTTGGGTTCTTGAATAAAAAGCTACAATAATTGTAAGAATTAGCATTGGTATGCTTTTTGATAGGCGTATTTTTTTTCATCTTCTTCGTCCTTTCTTTGATAACTACGTTGAATTCCTGCATCTCATTGAAATATTATTTAATCACCCCACTTCATATAATATATTTTTGTATATAGTTATTATAATAAAAAATATATTCATGTCAATAAAAATATTGTGATTTATATTATGCTTGCCCCTAAATTGATATGAAGATACCGTTTGTTTTTTTCGTCTCCTATGCTATAATTGCTATCATATGAGGTTGAAGCACAAAACGTTGAAGAACAGGAAGGGGAAAGATGAGCGAGTATAAGCCGTTGCCAGTGGGAGTTGATAATTTTGAAAAGCTGATTACTGACGGATATTATTTTGTGGATAAGACGCTGCTGATAAAAGAGCTCCTGGATAAAAAGGGTGAGGTAAATCTGTTTACCCGTCCCAGAAGATTCGGAAAGACTTTAAATATAAGTATGCTCCAGTACTTTTTTGAAGACGCCCGTGAGAACGACGGAAGAAAGAGAGATAACCGCAGTTTGTTTGAAGGATTGCGCATCATGGAGGAAGGTGAGAAATATCTTTCTAAATTCGGGAAATATCCGGTGATTAGTCTTTCGTTGAAATCAGCGAAGCAGCCGAATTTTGAGGAAGCTTATATGGCGCTGCGGACAGAAATCGCAGGGGAATTTAAAAGGCATTCTTTCATAGCGGAACATGAGTGTTTGTTCCCGGATGAGAAAGAGCTGTTTTTGAAGCTTATGCTACAAAAAGGAGAAAAAGCAGAATACAATCAGTCGCTGAAATTTTTATCTTCCTGTATGAAAAAATATTATGGAAAAAAAGCAATGATACTGATTGATGAATATGACGTTCCATTGGAGAATTCGTTTTTTCGGGGTTTTTATGAGGAGATGGCAGATTTTCTCCGCTCACTTTTTGAGTCGGCGTTAAAGACAAACAGCAGCCTGGAGTTCGCGGTACTTACCGGGTGCCTGCGGATTTCGAAGGAAAGTATTTTTACAGGCATGAATAATTTAAAAATCATTTCGATATTGAGCGACAAGTACGATGAACATTTTGGTTTTACGGAAGCGGAAGTCAGGAAAATTTGTGAAGATTATGGAATGAACTCAAAAATCCCAATATTTGAAGAATGGTATGATGGTTATCTGTTCGGAAATAAGAATGTATACAATCCTTGGAGTGTAATTCAGTTTGCAGATGATTTGCAAGAGAATGAAGAGCGTTTTCCGTATTCTTACTGGGCAAATACAAGTTCCAACAGTATTGTACGGAGCCTGATTGAGCGGGCGGATGATGAAATAAAGAGCGAGATTGAAGCATTGATTGAAGGGAAAAGCGTAGTAAAGCCAATTCATGAGGATATTACTTATGATGAGGTTTATAAAAGTATGGATAACCTCTGGAATTTTATGTTTTTTACAGGTTATTTCCGAAAGGTACGGGAGTGGATGGATGAGCGGACAAAACAGCACTTTGTAGAGCTGGCTATTCCGAATCAGGAAATAAAGTATATATTCCGCATGAAAATTCTTACGTGGTTTGATGAGAAATTGAAAGAAAAAGACCGCTCAGAGCTGTTCACAGCGCTGGTGAACCAGGATGTGGAAAAGCTGGAGGATGAAATCGTGGATCTGCTGATGGAGACGATTAGCTTTAATGACGCTTATGAAAGTTTCTATCACGGTTTTTTGGCCAGTATCTTGTCAGGAATGAAAGGGTATATCATAAAGTCTAACCGGGAGGGTGGAAAAGGAAGGAGCGATTTGTTTGTCAAGCCTGTTACCCGAAGAAAAGCGGCGTTTGTAATAGAGTTTAAAGTGGCGAAGAGGTTCGAAGAGCTGGAAGCAAAGGCCGGGGAAGCGCTGCGGCAGATAGAAGAGAAGCGTTATGCGGACGAACTGCACGGCGACGGGTATCAGGAGGTTATCCGGTATGGGATTGCATTTTTCGGGAAGGACTGTGTGGTGAGAGCTTGAACGTCAGTGCAGGTGTAACAGTTCAGCCTTCGGCTTCACTGTTACGTGCAGGTCTCAAAACTAGTGCTTGCATGTTGATTTTGTTTTTACTATAATAAAGAATTAGAGAAATACATATATACTATTGAGGAGGAGAAGAAAGTGAACATTACGACACTGTTAAACGCGATGCCGGGAGCCTGTGCCCAGGGGCTGATTTGGGGGATTATGGCAATCGGGGTGTACATTACTTACAAAATCCTGGATTTGGCAGACCTTACGGTAGACGGGACGATGTGTACAGGAGGCGCCGTCTGTATTATGATGATGCTGAATGGGCAGTCTGTAGGAGTTTCTCTGCTATGTGCATTTCTGGCTGGAATGCTGGCTGGACTGGTAACGGGAATTTTCCATACGGCGATGGGAATTCCGGCGATTTTGGCGGGGATTTTGACTCAGTTGGGACTTTATTCCGTAAACTTGCGGATTATGATGGGAAAATCAAACCAGGCGCTCAGTGTGGACAAGTATAATCTTCTTGTATCCCTGAGATACGTAAAGGGAGTCCCATTTTATCAGAATAGTATTTTCGTGGTAATGATTTTTATTCTTGTAATTATTGCTGCGCTTTACTGGTTCTTCGGGACGGAGCTGGGCTGCTCTATCCGTGCGACAGGTTCCAACCAGAACATGTCAAGGGCACAGGGGATCAATACAAACACACGCAAAATCATCGGACTGATGCTTTCGAACGGTATCGTGGCTCTTGCCAGCGGCCTTTACGCCCAGTACCAGGGGTTTGCAGATGTGAATATGGGGCGCGGCGCGATTGTAATCGGACTGGCTGCGGTTATTATCGGACAGGTTGTATTCGGGAAAATCAGGGGGAACTTTGCGTTTAAGCTGTTTGCCGTGGCGCTTGGAGCGATTATTTATTATCTGGTTATCCAGGTCGTTCTCTGGATGGGACTGAATTCTAACGATTTGAAGCTGCTGTCAGCGCTTGTGGTGGCGGTATTCCTGGCGATTCCTTATATGAAAGGAAAGTATTTTGCGAAGGGTATAAGAAAAGGAGGTTCTGCCAATGCTTAAGATAACAGGTGTAAAAAAGACATTCAATGCGGGCACGATCAATGAAAAAGCGGCTTTGAGGGGGCTGGAACTTACTTTGAATGAAGGAGATTTCGTAACGGTTATCGGAGGAAACGGAGCCGGGAAATCTACAATGCTGAATGCGATTGCCGGCGTCTGGCCGGTGGATGAAGGAAGTATTTTTATTGATGATATCAATGTGACGAAGCTGCCGGAGCATAAACGTGCGAGCTATCTGGGGCGTGTGTTCCAGGACCCCATGACGGGGACTGCAGCCAGCATGATGATAGAAGAGAATCTGGCGCTTGCGGCGAGGAGAGGCGCGCGCAGGGGCCTTAGGCAAGGAATTACGAACAGTGAGCGGGAAGAATACAAGGAACGGCTGAAAATTCTGGATTTGGGACTGGAAGAGCGGCTTACTTCCAAAGTCGGCCTGCTTTCCGGCGGACAGAGGCAGGCGCTGACGCTGCTTATGGCGACGCTGAAAAAACCAAAAGTTCTTTTATTGGATGAGCATACGGCGGCGCTAGATCCCAAAACAGCGGCAAAAGTGCTGGACGCTACAGACCGCATCGTGTCAAAGGACAACCTGACGACAATCATGATTACCCACAATATGAAGGATGCCATTGTACACGGAAACCGCCTCGTGATGATGTATGAGGGACGGATTATCTATGATGTGGCGGGCGAAGAGAAAAAAAGCCTGAAAGTTTCTGATTTGCTGGCGAAGTTTGAACAGGTCAGCGGCGGAGAGTTTGCAAATGATAGAATGATACTTGCGTAAATTCGCCAATTTTTGTTAATTTTTATCAAATTATTGAAAAAAGTACATTCGTAATTGTTGAGAATGGATATATGTTGTGTTATAATACAGACATATAAGCAGATTTTGTTTGCTATATGTCCAAAAGTTAATGATACGATGCTATGAAAGGCCATAGCTGCAGATGTGAAAGCGCGGATTTATCGGCTTTCATGTTATTTTGTGTGAAAGGAGGTAGATGTCGATGCACTTGGTAAAGGATGAAAATGGAAATGTATGCGCACATGCACACAGCCATACACATTCTCATACTCATGAAGGCGGACTGGAACACAGCCATCCCCACAACCATGAACACGGACATGAGAATGAGCATGACCACACGCACTCCCACGCAGACGGCTGCAGTCAGGAGTCCTGCGGAGAATGCCGGGGCTGCGGGCATGAACATTCAGAGGCATCTGATAAGAATGCGGCACTGCTGACTTATATGTATCAGCATAACCAGAGCCATGCTGCGGAACTTGACCAGATGGCGGAAAAGCTTTTGAAGGAAGGGAACGATAAGGCTGCGGAACAGATACGCAAAGCAGTGGATGAGTTCCAGAAAGGAAATATGTATCTGAACCTGGCGCTTGCCGTGGTGAAAGACGGGCAGTAGGAGGAATGACAGATGTGTTTAGCTACAGTTTACAATAAAGCCCAGGAGCCTGACAGTGTGATTTTACAGTATGTCAGCAAATTAGAGGTGGATGGTGAAAATATCACCCTGATTGATGTAATGGGTGAGCAGAAGACCATCCGGGGAAGCATCCGGTCTGTAGACCTGACCGGGGGATGTGTTGTAATTAACTGCGAAGAGTAAGCAGTTAAAATAAAAAACATGGAGGTAGTTTAGCAATGAAAAGATTATCGGAAATGATGAAAGAAAGACAGTTGCTTTCTTTCGAGCTTTTTCCACCAAAAACAGACAAGGGAATGGAAAATCTCCCTGGAACAATCGGGAAGCTGTGCGAGTTTGAGCCAGAGTATATTTCCTGTACATACGGCGCCGGCGGCACAAACGTAGGAAAGAATCTGGATGTGTGTCAGATGATTAAAGAGGCAGGAACCACTCCGGTAACACATTTCACATGCATCGGAAACACTCGTGAGGGAATCAAAGAGCAGCTTGAAAATTATCTGAAAAACGGCGTAGACCATATGCTGGCGCTTCGCGGCGACCTTCCGTTCGGATGGACAGGAACCGGCGGGGATTTCAAATATGCGACAGATCTGGTAGCTTTTGTGCGAAAAGAGTTTGGCGATAAATTTGAAATTGCAGTGGCAGGTTCCCCTGAGGGACATATCTCATGCCGCAGCCTGGATGCTGATGTGGCAGTTTTGAAACAGAAACAGGATAACGGCGCGGACTACATCATGACACAGCTCTGCTGGGATATGGAGCAGTTCAAGCGCTGGCAGGATAAGCTGGACAGAGCGGGTATTACGATGCCGGTTGACGTAGGTATCATGCCGATTCTTGACCAGGCAGCTACGATTAACATGGCGCTTTCACGTAATGCATGTGTAATGCCGCGTGCACTGTGCGAGCTGATTTCAAAATACTGGATTTTCCCGAATCCATTTGATAAAGAGCCGTTTGACGCGGCGGTTGACCAGAAGAAAGCTGACTTCAAGAAGGCTGGTATTGAATACACAATTAAGCAGATTGATGAGTACCGTGCACTCGGAATTAATGGTATCCATCTGTATGCACTGAATAAGTGGAAAGACGTTACTGACATCATCAATGAGTCCGGTATCAAGACAATGGTTTAATTTACTGATATTTCTTTAGAAGGAGCATGATTTTATGTCATTTACTATAGCGGTAGCGGGAAAAGGCGGGGTCGGAAAGACAACGCTGTGCGGTCTGATGATTGACTATTTAAGCAGGAAAGGGAAAACACCGATTCTGGCCGTGGATGCAGATGCGAATGCGAATCTGAACGAAGTCCTCGGCGTGGACGTGGAGATGACTCTTGGTGAAATCCGCGAGGAAGTGACCCGGGCAGAGATGAGCAAGGAAAATCCGATTCCCAAGGGTATGACAAAAGCAGATTATATGGAATTCATGTTCGGACGCTGTCTTTCTGAACAGGACGATTACGATTTACTTGTAATGGGACGCTCACAGGGGAAAGGTTGTTATTGTTTTGTGAACGGGCTTTTACAGAGCCAGCTGCAGAAACTGGCGCCTCATTATCCGTATATTGTGGTAGATAATGAGGCGGGAATGGAGCATATCAGCCGTGGTATTCTGCCGAAAGTGGACACTTTTATACTGGTCAGCGATTGTTCCAGAAGAGGAGTTCAGGCGGTAGGACGCATCGCAGAACTGATAAAGGAATGTGATATGAAGCCGGATTCTGTCGGGCTGATTGTAAACCGTGCTCCAAACGGTGAATTAAATGAAGGAACCAGAGAAGAAATTGAAAAACAGGGGCTGCAGCTCTTGGGCATTGTGCCGCAGGATACGGATGTCTATGAATATGACTGCGACGGAAAGCCTACGGTGGAGCTGCCGGAGGAATCCCCTGTCAGGAAAGCTTTGTTTGAGATTTTAGACAGGCTTTTTGTATGATACTATCCCCTTGTTTCAGGCAGGGGGATTAAAAAGAAGTAAAAATATCCCGTGGGGGTGGATGCGATAAGTCATCATACACCCGAAATAAAAAGGAGGTTTATAATGGGAAATTTTAAATTGACAACGGTAGAAGAATTCGAAGCGGCTACCGAGAGATTGCTGGAGACTGGCAAGAAGGTTGGGGCAGATGGATGGCAGTACAGAGTTGCCAATCAGACTCCGCATTGTAAATTCGGCGAGCAGGGTGTCTGCTGTAGAATCTGTTCTATGGGACCGTGCCGTATCACGCCGAAGGCTCCGAGAGGAATCTGCGGATGCGACGTACATGGCATCGTTGCCAGAAATTACCTGAAATTCACAGCCGGCGGTTCTGCGACACATTCTGATCATGGACGTGAAATCTGTCATACACTGTACAATGCAAAGCCGGAAGGACCATATAAAGTAAAAGATCCTGAGAAGCTGATCCGCATTGCAAAAGAGTGGGGCGTGGAGACAGAAGGAAAAGATATCTATGACCTGGCTCATGAGATGGCTGTACGCGGTCTGGAGGAATACGGAAAAGTATTCGGACACCAGAATTTCTTAAAGAGAGCGCCGCAGCATACCCAGGAAATTTGGGAGAGAGAAGAAATCGCTCCGCGTGCAATTGACCGTGAGGTATCCTGTTCCTTACATATGACCCATATGGGATGTTCTTCCAAACCGGAAGCATTAATCAGGCAGTCCCTGCGTTCAGGTCTTTCTGATGGATGGGGCGGTTCTATGGCAGGAACAGAATTCTCTGACGTCCTGTTCGGTACGCCGAAGCCGATTGAAACAGAAGCAAACCTCGGCGTTATGGAAAAAGAGAATGTAAATATCGTTGTTCACGGACATGACCCGTCATTGTCCGAGATGATTTGTGAATATGCAGACGATCCTGAGATGATTGCATATGCAAAATCAAAGGGAGCAAAGGGAATTACCGTTTCCGGTGTATGCTGTACTTCAAACGAAGTGGCTATGCGCCGCGGTATTCCGATGGCAGGAAACTTCCTGCAGCAGGAGAATGTCGTGCTGACGGGCGCATGTGAGGCGATTGTTGTTGACGTGCAGTGTATTTTCCCGGCGCTTGGGCCTTTGAGTAAATGTTTCCACACAAAATTCATCACAACATCACCGATCGCGCAGATGCCGGATTCTGAGTTCATCAGATTCAATGCGAAAACGGCAGACGAGAATGCAAAAGCTATCGTAAAGATGGCAATCGATAACTTTGAGAACAGAAATCCTGATCTCGTATATATTCCGGATCTAAAGCAGAAAGCGACTGTAGGCTATTCTGTAGAAGCTATCGTAAAAACCCTGGATGGAGTTACCAACTCACAGGTGGATGAGACAGGTACGACAAAACCATTGATCGAGTGTATCACATCCGGCGTTATCCGCGGAGCGGTGGCTATGGTTGGATGTAATAACCCGAAAATCAGGCCTGACCATGCGCATATCGAACTGATGAAAAAGTTGATTGCAAATGATATCATCATTGTTGCTTCGGGATGTTCCGCACAGGCTGCTGCAAAGGCAGGGCTGATGGATAAAGCTGCGAAAGATCTCTGCGGCGCAGGCTTAAAGAGAGTATGTGAGCTGGCTGACATTCCTCCTGTTCTTCATATGGGATCCTGCGTAGATATTTCCCGTATGATGGTGCTGGTGGCAGAACTGGCAAAGGATTCCGGACTGAATATTTCCCAGCTGCCGGTTGTCGGATGCGCGCCTGAATGGATGTCTGAGAAAGCGGTATCTATCGGTAACTACGTAGTGGCTACCGGCCTTGATACATTCCTCGGCGTGGATCCGTATGTATCAGGCTCTACAGAAGTAGCCGAGCTGCTGACAGGCGGTATCAGGGACTGGGTAGAGGCTGCTTACACCGTAGAAAAGGATATCGACAAATTAGGAGATGCCATGATTGCAAGAATCGAAGAGAAGAGAGAGGCTATCGGCATCTAAGACAGAAAACATGGTAAAGGATGAATCACTATGAAGATTGCAGTAACCGGAAAGGGCGGCGTGGGTAAAACCACTTTTGCCGCCACACTGGCAAGATTATACGCAGAAGAAGGCAAGAATGTGCTTGCTGCAGACGTAGACCCGGACGCAAATCTGGGACTGGCACTGGGATTCCCGGAAGATTTGCTGGATTCTATCGTGCCGATTACGAAAATGCGCAAGCTGGTGCAGGAACGTACAGGTGCGAACGACGACAACAAATTCTACAAAATTAACCCGAAAGTATCCGACATTCCGGATACCTATTCTAAGACATACAACGGTGTAAAACTATTGGTGCTTGGAACCGTGGATACGGCGGGAAGCGGCTGTGTATGTCCGGAGCATGTGATGCTGAAACGCATTATCAATCATCTGGTGCTGCGGAGCAGCGACGTGGTTATCCTCGATATGGAAGCCGGACTGGAACATCTGGGACGTGGCACAACGGACGGAATGGATCAGTTTGTGGTAGTCATAGAACCGGGAGCCAGAAGCATCCAGACATACAAGAACGTGAAGCGGCTGGCAGAAGGGCTGGGCGTAAAGCAAGTGCGTGTCGTAGCGAATAAAGTACGGAATGAGGCGGATGAAGAGTTCATCAGCTCCAGGATTCCGGCAGAGGATTTACTGGGATTCATTCATTATAATGAAGAGGTCATTGACGCGGACCGCCAGGGCAAATCACCGTTTGACTTCAGCGAGAAAGCCGTCAGTGAAATTATAAAAATAAAAGAAAAAATCGATAAATCAAATAGCTGATTGGAGGTATTTAACAGTGACATTATTTGATGTTGTATTTAGTGGAAATGATACCGTATACGGTTTGACAGAGGGCGCAATCAATGGCGCGATTGAAAAACATGGCGCAGACAAAGCGATTGCTTTCCCAAATACCGCATACAGCCTGCCCTGCTACTATGGCGTAACAGGCACAAAGGTTGCAACGCTTGGCGAGCTGAAAGACGCCCTCGGCGTAGTGAAGAGCCTGATGACAAGAGAAAAGCGCCTGAATGACGCGTTTATGTCAGGCGTGGCTACTGCTTTGTGTGCGGAGTTCATCGAAGTGCTGAAGTATATGGACGGTGCAGTACCTTATGAGGAGCCGTGCTACGGGCATTTGGCAGATGCAGTTATCCGTGAGCTGGGCGTACCCCTTGTAACAGGAGATATCCCAGGCGTGGCAGTTATCCTCGGCTCTGCCCCTACCGCACAGGAAGGCGTAGAACTGGTAAAAAGCTATCAGGCACAGGGTATCCTGGTAACATTGGTTGGCGGTATTATTGACCAGTGTGAAGAGATGGGCTACAAGACAGGCGCAAACGTACGCGTTATCCCTCTTGGAAAAGATGTTACAAGCGTAATCCATGTAGTATCTGTTGCAGTCAGGGCAGCTCTGATTTTCGGCAACATCCAGCCGGGCGATGCAGCCGGTTTAATGAAATATACTTTCGAGCGTGTTCCGGCATTTGTTAATGCATTTGCACCGCTTGATCCGGTTATCGTTGCATGTGGCGCGGGCGCTATCGCGCTTGGATTCCCGGTTATCACAAATGAAGAGACTTTCCGTGTGCCGAAGAGCCTGATTGTACAGAAAGACGTTTCCAAATTTAATGCAACTTCTCTTGAAGCAAGAGATATTAAAATCAAGATTACGAATATTGATATCCCTGTGGCATTCGCTTCCGCATTCGAAGGAGAAATCATCCGCCGCGGCGACATGCAGGTAGAGTTTGACGGCTCCAGGGTAGACTGCTGTGAGCTGGTACATGCAAAAGAAGCCAGTGAGATTGAGGATCACAAGATTGAAGTTATCGGACCAGACATCGACGAGATGGAAGTAGGAAGCAAGAACAGCATCGCATACGTGGTAGAAGTAGCAGGAAAGAACATGCAGGCAGACTTCGAGCCGGTATTTGAGCGTAAATTCCATTCCTATCTGAACTGCATCGAGGGTGTGATGCATACCGGACAGCGTGATATGATCCGTATCCGTATCAGTAAAGATGCATTTGCGGCAGGATTCCGTGCAAAACACATCGGCGAAGTGCTCTATGCAAAAGTTAAGAGCGAATTCGCAGCCGTAGTAGATAAGTGCCAGGTTAAAATTTATACAGACCCGGCTGAGTGTACAAAGATTCGTCATGAAGTGGCAACACCAATGTTTGACAAACGTGACGAGAGACTTATGACTCTGACAGATGAAGGCGTAGAAGTATACTACAGCTGTATCATGTGCCAGGCATTCTCACCGAGCCACGTATGTGTGGTTACACCGGAAAGACTTGGACTCTGCGGCGCTGTTTCATGGCTGGATGCAAAAGCAACCCATCAGCTTGATCCGGAAGGACCGTGCCAGGTAATCACAAAAGAGCGTATTATTGACGAGAGAATCGGCGAATACGAAGACGTTAATGAGGCTGTACGCAAATTCTCCCAGGGAGCTCTGGAAGATGTATCTCTGTATTCCATTATTGAGAAACCGATGACTTCCTGTGGATGCTTTGAGTGTATCTGCGGTATTGAGCCGCTTTCAAATGGCGTATGCATCGCTAACCGTGAGTACGCAGGCATGACACCAATTGGTATGACGTTCCCTGAACTGGCTTCTATGACAGGCGGCGGCGTTCAGACGCCGGGATTCATGGGACACGGAAAGCACTTCATTGCTTCCAAGAAGTTCATGAAGGCAGAAGGCGGTGTTGCCAGAATCGTATGGATGCCGAAAGATTTGAAAGATCAGGTAGCTGAGAGATTGAATGAGACGGCAAAAGAAATGTACGGTATTGAAAACTTTGTAGATATGATTGGCGATGAGACGGTAGCGGAAGATCCCGAAACATTGCTGGCATTCTTAGAGGAAAAAGGACATCCGGCTTTAAGTATGGAACCAATGATGTAAAACCGAGAAAAGAAATCAGGCGACGCCGCAGGCGGCATTTGATTTCACCGAGGTTTTAACTCAAGACCTCCCAGGCAGCGTAAGCTGCCGCGGATGCAGAGCAGACGCAAAAGAGGGAGGTCTTGAGTCTACCTTTTGAGGAGCTACAATAAATTTTTCTATGTACTTTTTTTAATACACATCTGAAAAAGCCCCATACCCAAGGCTTTTTCATTGATTTTTGACTAAGACTGTTGTAAAATCATGGTAACAGCTTAGAACATGAAGGAGGATAATTTAAAATGCCATTTACAGCTAAATCAGGAAAGTTCAACGCCAGCATCAATACTGTTGAAATTGGCAGCGGAGACAAAGCAGTCAAAATTGGCGGTGAGAATGTATTACCCTTATATTCTTTTGACGCACCAATCGAGAATGCACCGAAGGTCGGTATCGAAATCACGGATTTTGGTATGGACAATGAACCGGACTGCGTGAAAAAATATTATGAAGGCTGCGAAAGTATCGCAGACATCGCAAAGAAAGCCGCTTCCTTTGAGGGGGTTGACTTTTTATGTTTCCGTATGGAAGGCGGAGATCCAAACGGAGCAAACAAATCCACAGAAGAATTAATCGGCGCACTAAAAGAGGTGGCTGCAGCAGTAGATCTCCCAATCGTAGCGGCAGGATGCAAGAATGCTGAAAAAGACGCAGAGCTTCTTTCTAAAGCAGCAGAGGCGCTGGATGGCAGAAATGCAATGCTTCTGGCGGCAAAGGAAGAGAACTACAAGACAGTAGGCGCGGCAGCCGGACTTGCTTACAAGCAGATTGTAGGTGCGGAGTCAGCCGTTGATATCAACCTTGCAAAGCAGCTGAATGTGCTTATCGGACAGCTTGGCGTAAACAGCAAGAGTATTGTTATGAACGTAGGTACTGCAGCAGCCGGATATGGATTCGAGTATGTGGTTTCTACTATGGATCGTATTAAAGCAGCGGCATTGTCACAGAATGATGCAAACCTGCAGATGCCAATTGTAACTCCTGTAGCATCCGAGACCTGGAGCGTGAAAGAAGCTATGGCTTCTGAAGCAGATGTTCCTGAGTGGGGAGACCAGGAAGCGCGTGGAATTGATATGGAAGTTGAAACTGCTATGGCAGTTATCGCATCCGGATCCAACGCAGTTATCCTGAAACACCCGACGTCAATTGCAACCATCACAAACCTGGTTAAAGAATTAGTATAACTGCTATCGAAGGAGGATTATAAATTATGGCACTTAAAGGTCTTGATATTTTTAAATTGTCACCAAAGAAAAACTGTAAAGAGTGTGGATGTCCTACCTGTATGGCATTTTCTATGAAAGTGGCACAGGGTGCGATTGATGTCAGCGCATGTCCGTATTTTGCACCGGAAGCTCTTGCAAAACTGTCAGCAGCTACAGAGCCTCCAATGAAAACCATCAAAGTTGGTGCAGGGGATGCTGAGATGACACTCGGCGGCGAGACAGTATTGTTCCGTCATGAGAAAACTTTTGTCAGCAAGACGCGCTATGCATCGGCCGTATGCGACTGCATGGATGCTGCCGCAGTGGATGCGAGATTAGCTGATATTGCAAAGGTTGATTATGAGCGAATCGGTGAGCGTATGTTCGTGGAGATGATTTATGTAAATCACTCTTCTGAAGCAGTTTCCGATTATGTTGAAATTGTAAAAAAAGCCGCAGCTACCGGACGTGTCCTGGTACTCGGATGTACAGATGTTGAACTGGCAAAAGCTGCGCTTGCAGTATGCAAAGACAGCAAGCCAATCTTAAACGGCGCAGATGCTTCCAACTATGAAGCAATGAATGCCGTTGCTACAGAAGCGGGCGTTGTTCTCGGCGTAAGCGGTGCAAACCTTTCAGAAATCCATGATACCGTTGAAAAACTGGAAGGTCTTGGAAACAAGAATCTGGTAATCGACGTGACCGGAGAAAATGTAAAGGATACGTTTGCAAATGCAGTTCAGGTACGTAAGGCTGCTTTGAAAGACGGAGACAGGACATTTGGTTATCCATCAATCGTCAACACAGCAAAAATTGCAATGGGTGACTCACACAAGCAGGCTGCTCTGCTTTCACTGTTTACCATGAAATATGGTTCTATCGTAATAGCAGAAAACATCTCTTATGCAGAAGCTCTTCCGCTGTACGGTCTGCGCCAAAACCTGTTCACAGATCCACAGAAGCCAATGAAAGTCGAGCCGGGCATTTATCCGCTGAATGGCGCAGATGAAAATTCTATATGCCTGACGACGGTGGACTTCGCTCTTACATACTTCCTGGTTTCCGGAGAGCTGGAGCGTTCAGGCGTACCTGTAAACCTGATTATCAGCGATGCCGGCGGACTTTCCGTACTGACTTCCTGGGCAGCAGGCAAGTTCTCTGCAGGAACCATCGCTAAATTCTTTGAGGAAGCAAAGATTGAAGAGAAAGTAAAGAGCAGGAAATTGGTTATCCCTGGCAAAGTAGCTGTATTAAAGGGAGAAATCGAAGCAAAATTACCGAACTGGGAAGTAATTATTGCACCGAACGAAGCAGTACAGCTTGTTAAATTTATGAAAGATTTCGCATAGGTGATATGCGGATTATTTAAAAGAAAAGGAGAACAGACAATGGCAAAATTTGTTACAATTGGTGAAAGACTTTCCACCACTGCTCCGGCAGTCAACAGAGCTTTTACAAGCCGCGATCCTGAACCAATCCTGAAAAGGGCGAAAGAGCAGCTGGATGCAGGAGCTGTTTATCTGGATGTAAATATCGGACCGGCAGAGAGCGACGGAGAGGATTTAATGAAGTGGGCAGTTCAGCTGCTTCAGAGTGAGTTTGACAATGTACCTCTGGCACTGGATACTTCCAATACCAAGGCAATCGAAGCAGGTATTTCCGTATATAACCGTTCCAAAGGAAAACCGATTGTAAACTCTGCGGATGCAGCAGGAAGGATTGAAAATATCGATTTGGCAGCAGCTAATGATGCCATCGTTATCGCACTCTGTAACGGCGAAGGTATTGCAAAGGACAATGATGAGCGTATGGGATACTGCCAGCTTCTTCTTGAGAGAGGACTTGAGCATGGCATGGAGGCTGAAGATCTGTGGTTTGACCCATTATTCCTGGTTGTAAAAGGAATGCAGGACAAGCAGATGGATATTCTGGAATGTATCAAGATGTTCTCTGATATGGGACTGAACTCTACAGGCGGTCTGTCCAATAACTCTAACGGTATGCCAAAGCACATCCGTCCGATTATGGATTCCGCAATGGTTGCAATGGCTATGATGCAGGGGCTTACTTCTGCAATTGTAAATCCATGCGACCTGCGTCTGATGGAGACAATCAAGTCTTGTGACGTATTTAAAAACAATACTTTGTACGCAGATTCCTATCTGGAGATTTAATAAATGTATAAGGTTACTTTTAAGTTTGAAAACAGCGAAGATGTCAGCGTCTTCGCTGCTTTCGGTGAAAGCCTTCTTGAGGTAGCGAGAAAAACAAATGTAGCTATCGATGCACCGTGTTCCGGAAATGCATCTTGCGGAAAATGCAGAGTGAAGCTCATTGATGGAGAACTGGAATCAAAAAAGACCCGTCATATCAGTGATGAAGAATATGCGGACGGCTGGAGGCTGGCCTGCACCAGCACGATTAGCGCGGACGTAGAAGTGCTGGTGCCAGATATCGCCTCTGCTTACAGAAGCCGTATGAAAGTAGCTGATTTGTCATCACCGGACGAGATAAAGATTTTTGACGATATCAAATCATCCATTGCTGACGCAGGAATTGAACTGAAAAATAATCTTGAAATCATAGAATTGAGCATGGAAATTCCGACTTTGGACGATACGATGCCGGATAATGAGCGCCTTACACGCGCAGTAAAAGCAGAAACAGGCTTAGAGAGGGTGAAGCTGCCGTACTCTGTGCTGAAAAAACTGCCGGATGTATTGCGTGAATCAGACTTTAAAGTAAAAGCCGTGATCCGGAAAACCGCGTCAGATATCTTTGTGTACGATATTTTCCCGGCATCGGAAGAGGTAGTCGTTGCCGGAGCGGCAATCGATATCGGCACAACTACAGTGTCCGGTATCCTGATTAACATGCTGGATGGCTCGATTCTGGCAAAGGGGTCTGCAGGAAACGGGCAGATTCGTTATGGAGCGGATGTTATTAACCGGATTATCGAATCAGATAAGCCAGGCGGGAAGGAGCGGCTTCAGAAAGCCGTGATTGATGAAACGCTTAATCCGCTTCTGCATGGCATGTGCCGCCAGGCAAAGATTACAAAGCGCAATATCTATCGTATGTGCGTAGCAGCGAACTCTACCATGAATCATCTGCTGATGGGAATCAATGCGAACCCGCTGCGCATGGAGCCGTATATCCCGGCATTTTTCAAGACGAATTCTTTGTTTGCGCAGGATATTGGCATTGATGTGAATCCTGACGCCCATATTATCGTGGCGCCGAATATAGGCAGTTATGTGGGCGGCGATATTACGGCAGGCGCGTTTGTGAGCATGCTGTGGAACAGACCGGAATTTTCACTTTTTATTGATTTGGGAACCAACGGGGAAATCGTGTTTGGAAATTCTGACTTTATGATGAGCTGTGCATGTTCGGCAGGCCCTGCATTTGAAGGCGGCGATATCAGCTGCGGCATGCGCGCGACGGACGGCGCCATTGAAGCATGTACGATTGATGCTGATACGATGGAGCCTGCGTTCCAAATTGTAGGAGAAGAAGGCACAAAGCCTATCGGGCTGTGCGGTTCCGGTATCATCGACGTTATCAGCGAGCTGTTCCGCTGCGGAATCATTGACCCCAAAGGGAAATTTGTGCGCGACGGTAAAAGGATAAAGCGCGACGCATATGGAATGGGAAGCTATGTGCTTGCATTTGAAGCCGATGCCGGTTCTGTAAAAGATGTAGAGATTACAGAAGTGGATATTGACAATTTCATCCGTGCCAAAGGCGCTATTTTCTCTGCAATCCGCACGATGCTGGCATACTGTGACTTTGACATTTCCATGATTGAGAATGTGTATGTAGCGGGAGGTATCGGCAGCGGCATCAATATGGAAAATGCAATCAATATCGGTATGTTCCCGGATGTACCGCTGGAAATGTACCACTACATCGGAAATTCTTCTCTGGCGGGCGCTTATGCCATGCTGTACTCTACGGAGTCAGAGCGGAAGGTTTATGAAGTGGCGCAAAATATGACTTATATAGAATTGAGCGCGATTCCTCAGTATATGGATGAGTTTGTAGGCGCATGTTTCCTGCCGCATACAGACAAGTCCCTGTTCCCCAACAGATAAAAACAGTGCTTTGGTCTTAAAAGCAACAAAATATAGAGGATAGGCTTGAAACAGCAAGAGAAGGAGTAACCCATGAACATAGACTACGGAAAAGACAACAAAGAGCGCATCCCTTATGAGCATTATCTGGCGGAATTTCGAAAGCTTAACCCACAGGAGGCAGCACAGCGCACAGGTATTCCCTGGCATGAAGAAACGCAGGAATTTGAAATGCACATGATGCAGAAGCGTTTTCTGATTAAATGGCCGGAATGTACGATACGGAAAGCAGACCCGGAAGGACATGGATATGGAGCGATGGAGGATGGCATTCCGCCGAAAATCATGGTGATGCGTTATCTGACCAGAGGTGTGTCATCCACGGGAAGCGGAAATTTCCTGACCTATCGGGAAGTTCCCCACGGAGAAGTATATTTCCGTCAGTTTCAGGGACGCTGTATGATGCGCCTGGCGTTTGGATATGGTTCGAATCTTTCTCTTTTTCATGCGCAGATGGAAAAAATCGGGGCAAAAAAGCTGGATATGGGAGACGCCGCTTACGAATTTGAATTTCTGGATAAGTATTTTGTACGCTTTATTTTGTGGGCAGGAGATGACGAATTTCCGCCGTCCTCCCAGATACTATTTTCTGATAATTTCCCGTTGTCTTTTGAGACGGAAGATTTGGCAGTGGTGGGGGATATATCGATCAATACATTAAAGAAAATCTAACAGTCTGGTCTGGCTTTTTGCAGCACAAAGCCAGACAGCAGGAACTGAAAACAGGAGGTAGAACAATGGGGTTTTCAACAGTACCATGTAATGAATTTGTAGAAGTGCTGGCATCAAAAGCGCCCGTACCGGGTGGCGGCGGCGCATCTGCGCTTGTAGGCGCTATTGGGACAGCGCTTGGAAATATGGTGGGCAGCCTGACTGTAGGCAAGAAAAAATATGCAGATGTGGAAGCAGAGATGTATGAGCTGAAAGCAAAATGCGATAAGCTCCAGGCTGACTTGCTGACGCTGATTGAGAGGGATGCGGAGGTATTTGAACCGCTTTCAAAAGCATACGGAATGCCAAGAGAGACAGAAGAGGAAAAGGCCGAGAAAGCCAGAGTTATGGAAATCGTGCTGAAAGACGCCTGCTCTGTTCCGATGGAAATCATGGAGAAATGCTGCGAAGCTATCGACATTATCGCCGAATTTGCCGCAAAAGGTTCCGCGCTGGCAATCAGCGACGCCGGAGTTGGAGCAGCGTTCTGCAAAGCAGCGCTTGAGGGCGCTTCCCTGAACGTATATATCAATACAAAATCCATGAAAAACAGAGAATATGCAGAAGAGTTAAATAAAAAAGCTGACGCTATGCTTGCGGAATATCCGAAGAAAGCAGAAGAAATCTTTAACAGCGTACTTGGAAGATTGAAATAAAAGGAGAGGGAACATGGCAAAACAATTGTTAGGAAAAGAAGTCGTAGCGGCTCTGAATGAGCGCATTATTGCAAAAGCCCAGAAGCTGAATGAAAAAGGAATTAAGCCAACGCTTGGAATTGTGCGTGTCGGTGAAAACGAGAGCGACCTGTCATATGAAAGGGGAGCTACAAAGCGCTGCGAGAAGCTGGGCGTGGAATATAAGAAATACCTTCTTCCGGCAGATGCAACGCAGGAGCAGGTGCTTGCAGTAATTGACGAAGTGAACAACGATGAATCTGTCCACGGAGTACTTTTATTCCGTCCTCTCCCGAAACATTTAAATCAGAATGAGATTGAGCAGGCGCTTGACCCGGCAAAAGACGTAGACTGTATGACAGACGGCTCTATGGCCGGCGTATTTACAGGAAAAGACCTGGGTTATCCGCCATGTACGCCGCAGGCATGTATGGAAATTCTGGATTACTACGGAATTGACTGCACGGGGAAAAAGGCGGTGGTTGTAGGACGTTCTCTGGTTGTAGGAAAACCTGCCGCCATGATGCTGATTAAGAAAAATGCGACTGTGACCGTATGCCACACGAGGACTGTAGATATGCCGTCTGTAGTAAAAGAGGCCGATATCGTAATCGTGGCTGCCGGACGCGCAGGAGTAGTTGACGATTCTTATGTAAGGCCGGGACAGATTATTATTGACGTAGGTATCAATGTAAATGAAGAAGGAAAACTCTGCGGTGACGTAGACTATGCAAAAGTAGAGCCAATCGTAGATGCCATCACTCCCGTACCTGGCGGCGTTGGAAGCGTAACTACCTCCGTGCTGGTAGGGCATGTAGTAGAAGCGGCAGAGAAGGCAAGTAAATAGCAGGATTACTGATGGAACTGATGTTTTAGAAAATTCCCCGCGGCGTTTAAATGGCTGCGGGGAATTTTTACGATTCATGATTTTCTTAAAACCAATCATAAAAAATAAAGATTGACAAATTACTACCAGGCTAGTAGGATATAGATGTGTAATTTAATATTGCCATATGAAGTGCAGGGGTATTTGCTCCTGAAAAGGGAATCAGGTGAGAGTCCTGAGCGATCCGGTCACTGTATTCAGGGAATTCTGTTCCATAAGTCCATTGCATACCCATTTGTGAGAAGGCGGGACAGCGTAATGATCTGTAAGTCAGGAAACCTGCTTTATATGTGAGATGGGCTTCCGCGTAAAGTTTAACATCCATTCAGGACATAAGAGGTATGTCCTGCGTTAAATGTCTGCAAGGGTAAGCAGGCATGTTTTTACTTAGTGAATGATTCTCGCTGCGTTTTTATTAAATACACAAAAAAAGCTGAGGTTCCTATAGAGCCGCAGCTTGAACTACCTCCTTCGGGAACAGGTATTCCGCAGCCTGTTCCTAAGCAGTGCACAGCACATCCGAAGCTTTCTGATTGGTATTACAGGCAGAAGCGAGGGTGTGCTGTATTTTTGTTAAAAAAATCACGTATATTGATAAAAAATTAGAAAAATAGCAGCGAAATCAAATGATAATTCGAAAAATATTATTGTGAAAACTGCAAATATAAAGTATAATAGGAAACATAAGTTGTTACGAAAATCTATCTAAAGGAGGCAAGACAATGCTGGATCAAACTTATTATGAAAAGGCAGATGAAATTATTGCTTTTTATGGAAAAAAGCCTGCTTCGCTGATTCCAATTATGCAGGATATCCAGGGTATATACCGTTATCTGCCGGGAGAATTACTCACCTATGTCGCAGGGCAGATTGGAATCACAGAAGCCAAAGCTTACAGTGTTGCCACATTTTATGAGAATTTTTCTTTTGAAGCGAAGGGGAAATATATCATAAAGGTCTGCGATGGTACAGCCTGTCATGTGAGGAAATCGATTCCTATCCTGGAGGCATTTCAAAAAGAGCTTGGGCTGAGTGCAAAGAAACACACGACGGATGACATGATGTTTACAGTAGAAACGGTCTCCTGCCTCGGGGCGTGCGGGCTGGCGCCTGCGGTTATGGTAAATGAGGACGTCCATCCCCGCATGACGCCGGAAAAAGTACTGGAGCTGATTCGAGAATTGAGAGGTGATGCAGATGATTGAAAACAGGGAAGAATTAAGAAAGAGCCGTGAAGCAGCGGAGCAGGAAATGGCTTCCTATGCCTGCAGAATCCTTGTCTGCTCAGGAACAGGATGTATTGCGACTGGTTCTCAGAAGATTTATGAAGAGTTTCTGAAAATCGCAAAAGATACTCCAGAGGTAACCGTGGATTTCCGGCCGCATGATGACAAAGCTCACCTGGGAGTGAAGAAGACAGGATGCCAGGGCGTATGTGAACTGGGCCCCCTGGTGCGTATCCAAAAAGGAGATAAAATTGTACAGTATACGAAGGTTCAGCTAAGCAATTGTAAAGAAATTTTTGAACGTTCTGTAGAAGGGGATGATGTGGTAGAAAGCCTTTTATATGAACAGAAAGGCTTTCGCTACAAAAGCCCGGAGGAGATTCCGTTTATATCGAAACAGACAAGAGTCGTATTGGAAAACTGCGGAAAGTTTGACGCAGAATCCTTTGACGAATATCTGGCTGGCGGCGGTTTTCAGGCATTCCAGAAAGCGTTGTTTGAGATGACGCCGGAAGAAGTCGCAGATGCTGTCGACCGTTCAGGGCTGCGGGGACGGGGCGGCGGCGGTTTCCCGGCAGGACGGAAATGGAAACAGGCAGCCAGCCAGCCGGAGAACGAGCGCTATGTGGTTTGTAATGGTGACGAAGGCGATCCGGGGGCATTCATGGATGGTTCTGTGATGGAGGGCGACCCTTATAAACTGATAGAAGGAATGATGATTGCAGGGTATGCGGTAGGCTCTGCAAACGGATACATATATGTGCGTGCAGAATATCCCATGTCTGTATCAAGGCTGAAACATGCCATCACAGAGCTTGAAAAACGCCATATGCTGGGCAGCAATATTCTTGGTACGGATTTCAGCTTTCATATGCATATCAACCGGGGAGCAGGAGCGTTTGTGTGCGGTGAAGGAAGCGCGCTGACAGCTTCTATCGAAGGAAACCGGGGAATGCCCCGCGTAAAGCCTCCTCGTACGGTAGAAAAAGGACTGTGGGCGAAACCGACGGTTCTGAATAATGTGGAAACCTATGCAAACGTGCCAAAGATTGTATTAAACGGCGCGGACTGGTATCGCAGCATCGGTACAGAGGACACGCCTGGGACAAAGACATTTTCCCTGACAGGCTCTATCCAGAACACCGGATTAATTGAAGTGCCTATGGGAACCACGCTCAGAGAAATTATTTTTGACATCGGCGGCGGAATGAAAGACGGAGGAAAATTCAAGGCTGTACAGATTGGCGGTCCTTCCGGCGGCTGCCTGACAGAGCAGCACCTGGATATTCCCCTGGACTTTGAATCCATCAAAAAATTTGGTGCGATTATTGGTTCCGGCGGTTTAGTGGTTATGGATGAACATACCTGCATGGTTGAAGTCGCCAGATTTTTCATGAGTTTTACCCAGAGGGAGTCCTGCGGAAAATGTGTTCCCTGCAGGGAAGGAACAAAACGTATGCTGGAGATTCTGGAGAAAATCGTGGACGGAAAAGGAGAAGCGGAGGATTTAGACAGACTGGAAGAGCTGGCTGAAATGGTCAAGAGCATGGCGCTGTGCGGATTGGGTAAAAGCGCGCCGCTTCCGGTGCTGAGTACCCTGCGGCTGTTCCGTGACGAATATGAAGAGCATATTGCAGAGAAAAAGTGTAAGGCGAAAGTATGTACGGCAATGCGCCGCTTTGTCATCAATCCAGAGTATTGCAAGGGCTGCGGCAAATGTGCCAGGAATTGCCCTGTGGGGGCGATTACAGGTGTGCGCAAACAGTGTTACCACATTAATCCGGACATCTGTATTAAATGTGAAGCATGTAAAGACAACTGTGCATTTGATGCGATTTATATAGAAGCATAGGAGGGCGAATATGGGAACGATTACAATTGACGGTAGAAAAGTAGAATTTACCGATGAAAAAAATGTCCTAACCATTATCCGGAAAGCAGGCATTGACATTCCGACACTCTGCTATCATTCTGAGCTTTCCACGTTCGGCGCATGCCGCCTGTGCACGGTAGAGGATGACCGGGGGCGGATGTTTGCATCCTGCTCGGAAGAACCCCGGGACGGTATGGTAATTTATACGAATACCGGGAAATTGAAAAAATACAGAAAATTAATTATTGAGCTGCTGCTTGCGGCGCACTGCCGGGACTGTACCACATGCGTGAAGAGCGGCGACTGTAATCTGCAGACCCTGGCGCACCGCTTTAACGTAACAAATGTAAGATTTGAAAATTATAAAGAAAAACGCCCTTTGGATATCAGTTCTCCATCCATCGTACGCGACCCGAATAAGTGTATACTATGCGGGAACTGTGTGCGCGTCTGTGAGGAACTGCAGGGAGTCGGCATACTCGGGTTCGCGAACCGCGGCTCTGACGCGATGGTTATGACTGCTTTTGAACGGCCAATCGCCACCACGGAATGTGTGAACTGCGGACAGTGCCGTGTATTCTGCCCGACAGGGGCTATCAGCATCAAGTCCGATAAAGACGCGGTATGGGATGCGCTGGCAGACCCGAATGTGCGCGTGGTAGCTCAGGTAGCTCCGGCAGTCCGGGTGGCAGTGGGCGATGCTTTTGGACTTCCGAAGGGCAGGAGCGTGATGGGGAAAATCGTAAACGTGCTGCACCGCATGGGATTTGATGAAGTGTATGATACGACGTTCAGCGCCGACTTGACGATTATGGAAGAATCCGCAGAATTCCTTGACCGCGTGAAGAACGGTGGGAAACTGCCGCTTCTCACTTCCTGCTGCCCGGCGTGGGTGAAATTTGTGGACAACCAATTCCCTGATTTCAAAGAACATGTATCGACCTGCCGTTCCCCGCAGGGAATGATGTCTGCCGTAGTCAAAGAATATTTCCGAGAGCCGGAAAACGGAAAAGGGAAAACGACTGTGATGGTTTCTTTCATGCCGTGTACGGCAAAGAAAATGGAAGCGGAGCGGCCGGACAGCTATACAAAGGGCGAGAAGGATACCGACTACGTTATCACAACGACAGAGCTGATAGAAATGATACGCACTACGGGCATTTATTTTGCGGACTTAGATTCGGAAGCATCCGATATCCCGTTTGGCTTTGGTTCCGGCGGCGGAGTTATCTTTGGGGTAACCGGTGGGGTGACAGAAGCAGTTATCAGGAGGCTGGCGCCCGATCATGATAAGGCGACTCTGGAAGAAATCGCAGAATGCGGAGTGCGGCGTGAAGGATTTATCCGGGAATTTTCTGTTCCTTATGAGGGAATGGAAATCAAGGTGTGCGTAGCCAGCGGGCTGGCAAATGCAAAGAAAGTCATGGAACAGGTGCAAAGCGGCGAGAAAGAATACCACCTGATCGAAATCATGGCATGCCGCAGAGGCTGCATTATGGGAGGCGGACAGCCGCGCCTGGCGGGAGAGCGGACAAAAAACGCCAGAACGCAGGGTATCTACAATGCGGACAGCGTATCGGTTGTGAAAAAGTGTAATGAAAATCCGATGATTACTTCCTTGTATGAAGGCTTTCTGAAAGGGAAAGAGCATGAATTGCTGCATAATCACAGGTAAAATGAAAACCGATTCTTATGTATAAACGTCCCCCTCGCGTCATATATTGTATCAGTACAGCGAGGGGGAATCTTTATGGAAGAATTTAATTTATACAAGGACATACAGGCAAGGACAGGCGGGGAGATTTTTCTGGGCGTGGTGGGACCCGTGAGAACAGGAAAATCCACTTTTATCCGAAGATTCATGGAAGAAATGGTGCTCCCGAACCTGGCCGAGAATGAAAAAAGAATCGCGACAGATGAAATGCCTACCAGCGGGAAAGGAAAAACCATTACAACGGTAGAGCCAAAGTTTGTCCCGAAAAACGCGGCGCGGCTGATGCTATCTGAGGAACTGGAAATGAAAGTACGTCTGGTAGACTGTGTGGGTTACATCGTAGAGGGGGCTTCCGGGGTAGATGATGAATCGGAACAGAGGATGGTAAAAACACCGTGGTCAGATAAAGAAATACCGTTTTCCGAGGCAGCAAAAATCGGCACGGAAAAAGTAATCCGTGACCACTCTACCGTAGGTGTTGTGGTAACTTGTGACGGGAGTTTCGGAGAACTGCCAAGAGAGAACTTCATGGAAGCGGAGCGCAGGGCAATTACCGAGCTGCAAAAATCAGGAAAACCCTTTGTGGTTCTGGTAAATTCCCAAAAACCATACGGAGATGAGGCAAAGAGGGTATTGAATTACCTGGAGTCAGAGTTCCAGGTGAGCGCCCTGGCCGTGAACTGCGAACAGCTCCGCAAAGATGATATCCACAGGATTTTGGAGCGGATATTATATGAATTTCCGCTGGTGAAAATGGAATTTTATGTGCCGAAATGGGTGGAAACACTTCCGGCAGACCATGAAATCAAAGAGTCTCTCCTTGAAGGGATACGTGAACTGCTTAAGAACCAGCAGCATATCCGCGATATTTCTGCAGATTCTGTACAATTCGAGAATAAATTTGCAAAAAAAATGAAGCTTGACGGAGTAGAACTTTCGAGCGGTACCGCACGGATACAAATTGAGATTGACGATACATACTATTATGAGATGCTCAGCGAGATGTCGGGCGTCCCCATCGAGGGCGAGTATCAGTTGATTTCTATGATTCGTGACCTTTCTGCACTGAAAAAAGAGTATGAAGGAGTGTCGACGGCAATCGAAGCAGTCCGGGGCAGCGGGTATGGGGTGATTACGCCGAGGAAGGATGAAATCGCCCTTGAAGAACCGACGGTCATCAAGCAGGGCAGTAAATTTGGTGTGAAAATCAAAGCGGCAAGCCCGTCTATACATCTGATACGCGCAGATATCGAAACGGAAATTGCACCGATCGTAGGCAGCGAGCAGCAGGCGGAAGACTTAATCGCCTACATTAAAGAAACAAGCAAGGGTGAACAGGGCATCTGGGATACAAACATCTTTGGAAAGTCCATCGAACAGCTGGTGGATGACGGCATCCGCACGAAACTCTCACGGATTGGCGAAGAAAGCCAGGTGAAGCTGCAGGATACGATGAAAAAGATTGTAAATGAGACAAACGGAGGTCTGGTATGCATCATTATCTAATGATTAAAAATTCTTATTTACAAAAATATAAAAATTTGATAAAATTTTAAGGTAGAAAAAATAAACTCTGCAGTCTGCTGCTGACGGAAATCCGCACAGGGCATGACTGCAGCAAAGTACTTAGGAGGAAAATAAATGTTTGAAAAACTGTTTAAGCTCAAAGAGCATAACACAGATGTTAAAACGGAAATCCTTGCCGGGGTTACTACTTTTATGACTATGGCGTATATTCTGGCAGTAAATCCGAACATTCTGTCAGCGGCAGGAATGGATAGAGGCGCCGTATTTACGGCAACCGCTGTGGCGTCCTTCCTGGGAACCATGCTTATGGCAATCTTTTCAAATTATCCGTTTGCACTGGCGCCGGGGATGGGGCTGAATGCGTACTTCGCATATACCGTTGTTCTCCAGTATGGATATTCCTGGCAGATTGCACTGGCAGCTGTATTTATTGAGGGCGTTATTTTTATTTTCTTATCATGTTTCAACGTGCGCGAGGCGATTTTCAACGCTATTCCGATGACACTGAAACATGCCGTAAGCGTTGGCATTGGTCTGTTTATCGCGTTTATCGGGCTCCAGAATGCAAAGGTTGTTATCGGCGGCAGTACCTTGCTGTCCCTGTTTTCATTAGAAGGATTCCAGGGGCTCAATGATGGCGCTGGCGCGTTTAGCGACGTGGGAATCACCGTTCTTCTGGCCATTATTGGCGTGATTATTACAGCCATTCTGGTAGTGAGGAATGTAAAAGGAAATATTTTGTGGGGAATCTTGATTACCTGGGCGCTCGGAATCATCTGCCAGTTCGCAGGCGTATACGTTCCGAATCCGGACATCGGTTTTTACTCGCTGCTTCCGGATTTCAGCGGCGGCATTTCTATCCCGAGCCTTTCCCCGCTGTTTGCGAAGTTCCACTTTACGGGAATCCCCGTGCTGGAGCTGCTGGTTATTGTATTTGCATTTCTGTTCGTTGATTTGTTCGATACATTGGGAACTCTGGTTGGCGTATCCACAAAGGCAGGTATGCTGGATAAAGACGGAAAGCTTCCAAAAATCAAAGGCGCGCTGTTGGCAGATGCAGTAGGAACTACGGCAGGCGCGGTACTTGGTACTTCTACAGTAACAACCTTTGTTGAGAGCGCTTCCGGCGTTGCAGAAGGGGGGCGGACAGGCCTTACAGCAGTGACTACGGCTGTTCTTTTTGCACTGTCCCTGCTGCTTTCACCGATTTTCCTGGCAATTCCATCCTTTGCGACGGCTCCGGCTCTGATTATCGTAGGGTTTTATATGCTGGGCAATGTGATGAAAATTAACTTTGAAGACGCAAGCGAAGGAATCCCGGCATTCATCTGTATCGCTGCAATGCCTTTCTTCTACAGTATTTCCGAGGGGATTTCCATGGGAATCATTTCCTATGTGATTATCAACCTGCTTTCAGGGAAAAAAGACAAATTAAGCATTGTGATGTATATTTTAACTATTCTGTTTATTTTAAAATATTTCCTGTTATAAAAATGTAAAAATACAGGTAAATTTTAAGCCGCAGGTGTCCTCCCGGATATCTGCGGTTTAAAAAGCTTGTAAAGGATTTTCAGCGTTTTCCAGTATTTCGCTAAAATTTTTTTCACTGTTCAAATTGACAAATATGATACAGTGCCTTATAATAACTTCAGAATCTTAATAATTCCGTAACATTCCAAAAAAGTGATGAGGTATTATTTATGAAGAAAAAAAATGTCACACTTGGTCTGCTGGTTCTTTTTGCAGTTTTGGTAATGCTTCCCATAAAAGCAGAAGCCGGATGGCAATTAGAAAATGGGCAGTATTATCATTATAATTCTGCCGGAATGCTCAGCACGAACAAAAAGATAGGACAGTATTACGTAGGAAAAAATGGAGCACGATACATAAACCGCTGGAAAGGCAAAAATTTCTACGGAGAAGACGGGAAGAGAATCCCGAACTTTAAAGGCGGCTGGCAGACAATTGAAGGAAAAAGATATTATTATACCCCGGAAGGAAAGAAAGTCACAGGCTGGCTGAAATTAAAAGGAAAAAAGTATTATCTGGATGAAAACGGCGTAATGCTGTTAAAGTGGAAAGTCATTAATGGGAATTACTATTATTTTTCTACCGGAAGAAAACAGTACGGCGCTGCGTTGAAAGGATGGCAGAAGCTGAACAGGAAACGTTTTTATCTGTCGGAAAAAAACGGAAAGCTGAAACTCGGATGGTTCAGTGTTGGTAATAAGAAATATTATGCCACAACGGGAGAGGGCGTTTATACCGGCATCCGTGATATTGACGGACAGTCGTACTTATTCAATAGTCCCAGCGGCGCATTGCTGAAAGGATGGCGTACATACCAGGGAAATAAATATTATTGTACGCGGAAGACAGGAGCTCTTGCGAAAGGCATGGGTTCCATTGGCGGCCGGCTTTACTATTTTGATGAAGCCGGCGTAATGCAGAAGAGCAAAGTAGTGACCGTTGACAATGTAGCTTATTCTATCAATGCAAATGGAATTTGTACTAAGATTGCCAGCAGTTCGGGAACTCCTGATGATATGCTGTTTTTTACCCTGTATGAGTCAGGAATCGAAGGCTACGGCCAGGTAGGCGGCGACAACGGTAATGCCTGCGGAAAGTATCAATTTGACAGGCGGTACTCCCTGATTCCTCTGGTAAAATATTGCTATGGAAAAGATCCCGTAGTATTTAAGGCATTTGAGCCTTACGCAAAATGGAGCAATACGTCAAAATATCAGACAAAACTTCTGAATAATCAGAAATTTTACAAAGCATGGACTTCTATTTACGAAACGTATCCGTTCGTATTTAAGAATTATCAGGACGCGTTTGCGATGCAGGAATATTATTCTCCTGTAGAAAGACAGCTTCAGGCGTGGGGAATCGACATTTCCAACCGGCCATATGTCGTGCGCGGCACTGTATTCAGTTATTCTATCCAGCATGGTGCAGGAACGGCAGCCATGGCAGTGCGCGATGCAAAGATTAAAAACACAACTACGAATGAAGATTTTATCAAAAAGCTTTATAAGTACCGTATCAGTAAGTTCCCGACTTACAAAAGCAGGTATACACGGGAAATGAATGATGCGCTGGGACGGCTTTAACGATGAGGCTGATTATTTCCCCGGCAAAAAAAATGAAGGAAGATACGGACACGCTCGTGCCGCTGGGACTTCCGGTCTTTCTGGACAATGCGGAAGAGATTATGCGGTGGATGAAGACGCTGTCTTTTGAAGAGTCCCGGAAACTCTGGGACTGTAATGAAAAAATTGCAGAGCTGAATGTTCAGCGCCTTGCAAAGATGGAGCTTCGCCGGGGGCTAACCCCGGCGATTTTATCTTATGAAGGAATCCAGTACCAGTACATGGCTCCGGCAGTTTTTGAAGAAAGTCAATACGAATATATTCAGAAACATCTGCGAATCCTTTCCGGCTTTTATGGAATCTTGAAGCCCATGGACGGCGTAACGCCCTATCGCCTCGAAATGCAGTCAAAAGCAGAAATTGCCGGAAAAAGAAAGATGAAACGATGCGATTAAAATTCCAACAGATACTGCATTTAATTAAAATTATATTAATATTACTAAACTCCTTGCTATCTTTTCTGTTTCATGTTAATATTCTGCTATATAGAACAATTTCGCGTTATTCAACATACAAATAGTAGTAAAATGTGATTTAGAAAGAAAAAATATGATTTGGAAAGAAAAAATGAAGAGTGCAGAAAATAAGAGATGGATTTTAATGACTGCAATTATTTTGATGCTTTGTGTCAGCAGTCTATGTGAAAGACCTATCCGAACAGAGGCAGCGTCGAAAATCTCCCGTCAGAAGAACGGTTTGCAGAAAAAAGGAAGGTATTATTACTTTTACAAAAATGGAAAAAAGCAAAAAGGATGGGTCAGCTTCGGAAGAACAAAACGTTTTTTTAGAAAATCAGACGGCCGGATGGTAACGAATCAAATTGTAAACTCCCGGAGGATTGATTCGAAGGGAATTTATCGGTGCGGAAGGCGGGAAGCTGTGGAACGGCTTTATAAAAAAATAATTGCCAAGATTACCAAAAAGAAAATGACTCGCTCCCAGAAATTAAGGACATGTTACAAATGGTTATTACGCTGCCATTATCTTCCTGTTTCTCCATATCCTTCGGAAGACACCAAATACAACGGCTGGGATGTGGCATATGCCAGTAATATGCTGAAGATACGTGGTGGAAACTGTTTTAGCTATTCTTGCGCATTTGCATTTTTAGCCAGATGCCTGGGATATGATGCTAAAATCGTAGTAGGGCGCGCCCTGGATCAATACAAAAACCATTTCAATGAGCACTGCTGGGTGGAAATCAAAGGGAAGGTATATGACCCGGAAAGGGAGTCGTTCTGGAAAAACACAGGATCCATGTACGGGAAATCTTATTCAGAGCTGCCTTATAAATACACAAAAGTTTTTGAGATAGATTAATATGGAATATACTATTGGATTCCGGAATGTAAGATTGTTCCGGAATCCTCTTTTTGCAGACAGAACAGAAAAATCGTAACAGTTCAGCCTACGGCCTCACTGTTACGGAATCCAGCCCATGTAAAGTTTGCTGACCGCAAAGGGCTGGATTCTCTGGCTGAATTTACGTATTCTTACAGACTTTGCAGCAAGTGCAAAGTCCTGGGCTGAACTGTTACGAAAAATCTGAATTTTTTAAAAGGGTATATTTTCGAACAAATATGTGTTAAGATAAATTGTGTTATAACCTTTTTGTAAACCAACATCAAAATGGGATATATCTTAGATACATGAGAATTTTACCGGAAAGGCAGGTGAGCATTTGAGAATTAATGCATTGGAACTATTTAATTTCAGAAATATAGAAGACTCTCGTATTTCTTTTGAGGATAAAAAATTTGTTGTTCTAATTGGAGATAATGGGAGCGGTAAGACCGCGCTCCTGGAATCTATCACAAAAGTTTTTGCCCCCATTCTGCGTACAGTGAATCAGGAGGCAATGAAAGAATGTGATTTAACAAATACCGATATTATGTATGGAATGACAGGAACGGCGATTGCTGCTAAAATAACATTAGATGGGGAAGGGTATTCCTGGATGAATAAGAGAAGAAATTCTTCAATTGAACCATTTGATAAAAGGATAGAAAAAAAAGATAAGGAATATAGTGATTCTAAAAAATTGAAAGCAAAATATGCCGAATGCTTAAGCAGAAATCAGCTGCCGTTAGTGCTATATTATGGGACAGACAGAATTCTTCGGGGGATTCCGCAGAGAGGGCATATTAAAAAATTTGAGATAAAAGATGCTTTGAAGAACTGTTTTGATAATACAAATTATTTCAGGGATTTTTATGATTGGTTTAAAACAGAAGAAGATATTGAACTTAGAAATTTGCGTCAAAATTCCCATTGCCGAAACCCAAGGCTTGACTGTGTGCGTACTGCTCTTGAAAGAATGATTAAAGGGTATAGTAATCTGCGAATAGAATTATCACCGTCCAGGATGGTTATGACAAACGCAGCAGGAATTGATTTGCAAATTGACCAGTTGAGCGGGGGATATAAAGCAGTTTTATCCGTTACTGCAGATATTGCAAAACGACTTGCACAGGCTAATCCTGTCTCTGACAATCCATTAGAAGAAGAAGCGGTGATTTTGATCGATGAGTTGGATTTGCATTTACACCCGAAGTGGCAAAAAAGTATTGTGGAAGATTTGAAAAGGACTTTTCCGAATTGTCAGTTCATTGTATCCACACATTCCCCGTTTATTATACAATCCTTGAATGCAGATGAACTATTTGATATCAGTGAAATGAAGTATGCAGATGAAGCAGGAAGTTATAATGGGTGGAGCATAGAGGAAATACAGGAAGCCAAAATGGGAGTTGAGGCCAGAACGCCCAAGTTCTGTAATTTATTACAGCAGTTTACAAATGCTGTAGATGAAGAAGAACTCGGCAATGCCAGACGGCTCTATGAACAATTAGTTCGCATGGCACATCCTGAAAGCTATGAAAGAAAAGTATTAGATATGGATATGGAGATGATCGCTGTAGATGATAAAATTGACTAGAGGAAAAAAACCGAAAGAATTGACAGATGAAATTCTGATGGAGCTGACAGAGCTATATAGAAATAATAACCATAAAGATGTATGGAATTCACCAAAAATAAAAAAGCCATTAAAAGAAGCGCTATTGAAGATGAGTTACGGAAAATGTGTTTATTGTGAATGTTTGCTGGAAGAGGAGTCTAAGGATGCGACAATCGATCATTTCCTGCCAAAAACGGCTTATGAGAATAAAGTGGTGGAATGGGAAAATTTATTTCCATCATGTCTGCGATGCAATAGGCAGAAAAACAGTTATGATAAAAAACTCCTGAATCCGTGTAAAGCGAATCCTCAATATTTCCTTGGAGTGTGCCGTAATAATAGGTTTCGCCTAAAAGGAATTGATAGACAGGGACTTGGCAAAGATACGATTCGGGAAATCGGCTTAAATGATATCAAAAGAGTTCTTATACCCCGGGCAAGAGAATGGGAAATTATACGCTCACAACTGGAAGAGATATGTGAAAGCTTACAGGATGACGGATATCAGCCGAAACAGCAGCGAAAGTTCAGACACCTGATGGAAGATTGCATGGCAGAGAATTCATATGCAGCAGTAAAAGCAACGAATATGCTAAATGATGAATGTTACCAATACATCAAAAATTTTCTTATAAGTAAAAATGAATGGACGTCCGTTTTGGATGAAATAGAATCAGAACTGAAAAAAATTGCACTTCAACTGGTGTCTTTTTTTGAGGCAGATTCCGACGCGCCGTCACACCACAGGGAGGCATCATCATGATTGCATACATACGCGGAAAGGTAGCGCATCTAACCGAAACGAAAGTTATCGTGGATGTGCATGATATAGGATACCAGATATTTATTACAGCAAGGGACGCATCAGCCATGCCGCCTGCCGGCGGCGAGGTACTGCTGCACACTTTTTTTAATGTAAAAGAAGACGCCATGCAGCTATTCGGCTTTCTATCCAAGGACGACATGGAGATATTCAAGCTGCTTCTGGGCGTAAACGGCGTAGGTCCGAAAGCAGCTCTTGGAATCCTTTCTGTAATGTCGGCGGACGACATACGTTTTGCCGTACTGGCAGATGACGCCAAGACGATTTCAAAAGCTCCGGGCATCGGAACCAAGACAGCCAGGAAGCTGATTCTGGAGCTGAAGGATAAGGTCAGCCTGGAAGACGCATTCGAAAAGCGTCTCGAAAATCAGGCCGGCGCTCCTGTACCTGCAGTTGAAAATGACGCCGTAAGCGAAGCTGTACAGGCTCTGACAGCGCTTGGATATTCCAGTGCCGACGCGCTGAAAGCTGTCAGGAAAGCAGATATCGCGGAGGGCATGACGACGGAAGAAATCCTGAAATCAGCTCTTAAAAATATGTCATTTTTATAAAGGGGTAAACCATGAGAAAGAGAATTATCACATCAGACGTACTGGAAGAAGATATCCGCACTGAGACGAATCTCCGTCCCCAGACTCTGGATGATTATATCGGGCAGAGCAAGGCAAAGGAGACGCTGAAAATCTATATACAGGCGGCAAAGGAGCGAGGGGACTCGCTTGACCATGTACTGCTTTACGGACCGCCGGGGCTTGGTAAAACAACCCTGGCCGGAATTATCGCAAATGAAATGGGCGTGAATATCAAGATTACATCAGGTCCGGCAATTGAAAAGCCGGGAGAGATGGCGGCTATCTTAAATAACCTCCAGGAAGGGGACTTATTGTTTGTGGATGAAATCCACCGGCTCAACCGTCAGGTGGAGGAAGTACTGTATCCGGCGATGGAGGATTATTCGATCGATATTATGATTGGGAAAGGCGCCGCTGCACGCTCGATACGGTTGGATTTGCCCAGGTTTACCCTGGTAGGGGCAACGACAAGGGCAGGGCTCTTGACTGCACCGCTGCGCGACCGTTTTGGCGTGGTACACCGCCTGGAATTTTATACGGAAAGCGAGCTAGAAACGATTATCTCCCGCTCTGCCCAGGTATTAGGCGTAGAAATTGACAAAAAAGGCGCGGCAGAAATGGCAAAGCGTTCGCGGGGGACGCCCAGGCTTGCTAACCGTCTGCTGAAACGAGTAAGGGATTTTGCCCAGGTCAAATATGACGGACATATCACAGGAGATGTGGCTTCCCTGGCGCTGGATTTGCTGGAAGTGGATAAATTTGGTCTGGATCAGACCGACAGGAATATTCTCCTGTCCATGATAGAGAAGTTTAGCGGCGGGCCTGTAGGCCTGGACACGCTGGCGGCATCCATCGGGGAAGATTCCGGAACGATAGAGGATGTGTACGAACCGTATCTGATAAAGACCGGGCTGATTAACCGGACGCCCAGAGGCCGGGTCGTGACAGAACTGACTTACCATCATTTGGGGCTGCCTTATAATTCCTAAATAAAATTCTTGTAATTCTCAGGATTTCGTTTATAATGATAAATAAGAATGGGGAAACATGACGGATTTTCCCGAATGCAGAGAAACGGAAGAAAGGGAGAACATAAGAATGTCATCCAAAAACAGAGCAGAAGTACTGATTGATGGAAAAATATATACTTTGAGCGGATATGAGAGCGAGGAATATCTGCAAAAAGTTGCTACATATATCAACAGCAAGCTGGTTGAATTTAAAAAGCTGGAGGGCTATAGCCGGCAGTCCCGGGAAAATAAAAGTATTTTGCTGGAGTTGAATATTGCTGACGACTATTTTAAGGCGAAGAAACAAGCGGAGATGCTGGAGGAGGAACTGGCTGAAAAGGATAAGGAATTGTATGATTTAAAGCATGAGCTGATTGGCTCCCAGATCCGCCTGGAAACGGCTGAAAAGTCAGTGGCAGATTACCAGAAAGAATCTACAGAATATCAAAAGAAAATTGTCCGTTTAGAAACCGAGCTGAAAGAAAAAAATAATTAAGGATTGCAGGGCTGTCATCATCATGGCAGCCTTTTATAACAGTGAAGGCATCCGAACTGTTACAGTTTTTGCATACGGAGGTATTTATGCGAGCAGAATTACTTGCCCCGGCAGGGGCTTATGAAAGCTTAAAGGCAGCAGTGGCGGCAGGAGCGGACGCTGTCTATGCAGGCGGCGCCAGATTTGGCGCAAGGGCTTATGCGGAAAATTTCACTGAAGAAGCCCTTTTGAAAGCGATTGATTTCTGCCACCTGCACGGCAGCAAACTGTACTTGACGGTCAATACGCTGCTGAAAGACGCAGAGATAGAAGAATTGTACGATTATCTGCTGCCGTATTATCGGGAAGGGCTTGATGCGGTGATTGTCCAGGATATCGGCGTATTGAAATATATCCGCGAAGCATTTCCGGGACTGGATATCCATGCAAGCACGCAGATGACGCTCTGCGGCGCAGATGGGGCGAAATTTCTGGAATCCCTGGGCGCTTCCAGGATTGTCACATCCAGAGAGCTCTCTTTGGAAGAAATCAACGCAATCCACAGAGAAACATCTATGGAAATCGAGAGCTTTGTCCACGGGGCGCTGTGCTACTGTTATTCCGGACAGTGCCTGACCAGCAGCCTGATCGGGGGGCGCAGCGGCAACCGGGGACGGTGCGCCCAGCCCTGCCGGCTTCCCTATCAGGCAGAAGGACGGGAGGGCTTTCTGTTAAGCCCGAAAGATATCTGTACGCTGGAGATTCTACCGGAAATTTTGGATGCAGGCGTATATTCCCTGAAAATCGAGGGACGTATGAAACGGGCGGAATATACGGCGGGAGTGGTTCGGATTTACCGTAAGTACCTGGACATTGTACTGGCTCACGGCTGCAAAGAGTATCAGGTTTCTGAATATGATAAAAAAGAACTGATGGCGCTCTACAACCGCGGTGGATTTTCAACGGGATATTATGAGATGAGAAATGGACGTGAAATGATGTCCATGAAACGGGCAAACCATTTCGGTACTGAAGCAGCACGGGTAACTGCTGTCCGGCGGGGAAGTCTCACAGTCCGGGCGCTGGAACCGCTTCACAAAGGCGATATGCTGGAGAATACCGTACTTTCCGGGGATACGGCACAGGGTGCTTCCTTGAGCCTGAAACTGCGTGAGGCAGAGCTGCGAGGAATAAAGCCTGGAATGATACTCCACCGCACGCGTGATGAATTCCTTCTTGCGGAATTGAACCGCAAGTATATACAGACAGAAAGAAAAGAAAAAATTAATGGGAAATTAATGATTTCGGGCGGGCAGCCTGTTATACTTAACGTAATTATGGGAAAAATATCCATAAGTGTAAAAGGCGAAGTTCCTCAGGTATCGCAAAACCGCCCGTTAAGCGCCTTGGCGGTGAAAAAGCAGATAGAAAAAACAGGAAATACGCCTTTTGTATTTGAACATTTAGAAATACATCTGGAAGATGGGCTTTTTCTGCCCCTGCAGTGTTTAAATGAGCTGCGCCGGAGAGCGCTGGACGAACTGGAACGTAAGCTTACCGGGGTATGGAAGCGGAATAATGCCGGAAAAAAACCGCAGATGAAACTGCCGCACAATGCCGGACGCGCAGCGCACAGGTTAAATGCGTCTGTAGAAACAACAGCACAATTGGAAGCGCTGTGCAAGGTGCCCGGTATTTCAAATATTTATATCGAATGTACAATTCTGGAAACGCCGCTTCGCACAGAACAGGCGGAAAAATGGGCAGGACTCTGCCATGCAGCCGGAAAATCCTGTTACTATGTATTGCCCCGCATTTTCAGAGCAGATACAAAGGCGTTATATAGCGGGCATGAAAGCCTAAAAGCATTAGAATTGTTTGACGGCGTACTGTTCCGAAACTATGAAGAATTTTTCTTCCTGCAGAAATACGGCTATACAAAAGCACGGATTCCGGATTACAATATGTATACTTATAACCGATATGCGGAAGAATTTTGGAAAGAGAGAGGAATCGCGCAGACGACCGCACCACTGGAATTAAATGACAGGGAACTGGCAGTACGTGGCTGCAAAAACAGTGAAATTCTCGTATATGGACACCTGCCTATGATGGTTTCCGCCCAATGCGTCAGGAAAAATGTAGACAAATGCCGGAAACAGAGCGGTTTTCTTTATCTAAAAGACAGAAAAGGGAAGCGGTTTCCCGTGAAAAACAGCTGTAGTTTCTGTTATAATGTTATTTATAATCATGTTCCTTTGGCGCTGTTCGGAAATAAGAAAGAGCTGGATGCCCTGGCTCCTGCATCGCTGCGTCTTTCGTTTACGATAGAGCCGCCCGAAAAAGCAGCCGGCATAGCGCAGGCTTTTGCAGAAAAGTTTGTAGAAGGGCGAAATATAGAATATGATTTCGGAGATTTTACCAGAGGACATTTTAAACGTGGAGTAGAGTAGGTGAAAACGTGACAAGGCTGATTATTGAGATTTCAAAATATGTATTGATAGCATTGATTGTACTGTATACCCTGCAGTGTTATCTTGCTTTTGTGAAAAAGGATGAAGACTCCCGGGAATTCCTGTTCCTGCGGCAGAATGTAGTAATGTTCTGTATCCATTTTGTCGCTTTTATGGTATTTTACCTGAAAATGGAACGGCCGATGCTCTTATATTTTTATGGAGCGCAGGTGCTATATCTGCTGGCAGCGCTGGTATTTTTCAGGAATCTGTATCCACGGGCTTCAAAGCTGATTATCAACAACATGTGTATGCTGATTACCATAGGATTTATTATGCTTACGAGGCTGTCCTATGACCAGTCTACCAAACAGTTTACCATACTGGCTGTCGGTACGGTGATTGCCCTTATCATTCCGGTGATTATACGTAAGATGCGGATACTTACGAAATGGGCATGGGTTTATGCTGTACTGGGAATCGGGCTTTTGGGCGTGGTAGCAGTAATCGCGCGTTCTACCTATGGGGCGAAGCTTTCTTTGAGTGTGGGCGGCATCACGCTGCAGCCTTCCGAGTTTGTGAAAATCCTGTTTGTATTTTTCGCAGCCGGAATGCTGGCAAAATCCATAGAGTTTAAAAATATCGTGATAACTACCGGATTGGCTGCTTTTCATGTATTAATTCTTGTCATCTCCACAGATTTGGGAAGCGCGCTGATTTTCTTTATCACGTACCTGATGATGCTTTACGTGGCAACAAAGGATATCCGATATCTTCTGGCAGGATTTGCCGCAGGCGCAGTGGCGGCAGTGGCGGCATATTTCCTGTTTAGCCATGTGCGGGTACGGGTAGAAATCTGGCAGGATCCATTTAAAGAATACGAGGGCGGCGGCTACCAGGTAGCGCAGGCGCTGTTTGCCATCGGCGCGGGAGGATGGTTTGGAACGGGGCTGTTCCAGGGTTCACCGGGTGCAATTCCGATCGTTGACCAGGATTTTATGTTTGCGGCAATCGTAGAAGAGCTTGGGGGAATATTTGCCATCTGCCTGATTCTAATCTGTATGAGTTGTTTTATCATGTTTGTAAATATTTCGATGAAACTGGAGGAGAATTTTTACCGGTATGTGGCGTTTGGTCTTGGATGCCTTTATGGAGTCCAGGTGTTTTTAACTGTAGGCGGAGCGATGAAAATGATTCCGATGACAGGTGTTACCCTGCCTCTGATCAGTACCGGAGGCAGCTCACTTTTGAGCACCCTTGCATCTTTTTCCATTATCCAGGGACTTTATATTTTAAGAGAAGACGAGGAAAACAGGTTTGAAGAAGAAGAATACTACGACAACGGAAACGGAGGATATCCAGATTCGCGATATCCCTATTGATGAAGAGCGTCCCAGAAAGAAACGGAAGCTTTCTCCAAAGCCTAAAAAAAAGAAAGAACCTAAAGATGATATCCCGCCGGAAGTCAGTGAGCGAAAACGCAGGAACCGGAACTTAGTACAGGTCAGCTATATCTTTGTGTTTATGTTTCTGTCCTTAGCCGGGTATCTGGTACATTTTAATCTGAAAAAAGCGGATGCAATTAATTCTCATGTCAATAATACAAAACAGGAGAGTAAGCAGGAAATGATTATCCGAGGTTCCATTCTCTCTGCTGACGGTGAAATCCTTGCCGGAACAAACGTGGACGAAGCTGGGAATGAAACACGGCTCTATCCGTTTGACAATGTGTTTTCTCATGTGGTAGGCTATGCGTCCAATGGAAAGTCAGGAATTGAGTCGGCTTCAAATTTTGATTTGATGTCAAGCCATGCTTCGATACTTGACCAGATTCGGGAACAAAATCTGGATACAAAAGTACGAGGGGACAATGTGGTTCTCACTTTGGATTCCAGGCTCCAGAAAGCATGTTATGATGCTCTTGGCTCTTACAATGGAGCTGTAGTAGTCTTGGAACCGAATACCGGAAAAATCCTGGCAATGGTTTCAAAACCGGATTTTAACCCGAACACCATTGAAGGCGACTGGGATTCCCTGATCAGTGATTCTTCAAACAGTTCCCTGTTTAACCGTGCTGCACAGGGACAGTACCCGCCCGGATCTACGTTTAAAATCATGACGACACTTGCGTATCTGCGTGAACATCCCGACGACTATCAGAGTTACCGTTATGACTGCGGCGGCAGTATTTCCAAGGATGATGTGAGGATTACCTGTTACGGCGGGGAAGTTCACGGCCATGTAAATCTGGAAGAGTCTTTTGTACATTCCTGTAATGGCGCGTATGCAAAAATCGGAATGGATCTGGATGACGGTGATTTCCGGAAACTGTGTGAGGAATTCCAGTTCAACACGTCCCTGCCTATAGAACTTCCTTCTGCCAAGAGTTTGTTTACGCTGGATAAAGGAGCTTCTTATGGTGAAGAAATGATGACTGCTATCGGACAGGGCAATACCGTCGCTTCTCCGCTGCAGATGGCATTGATTACGGCCACTGTAGCAAACGGCGGATCTATGATGCGGCCATATTTTATCGACCATATCGAAACCCATGACGGAAATATGGTAAAGCAAAATAAGCCCACAGTATACAAAGAACTGATGAGTGCGGATGAAGCAGGAATTCTCAGGGGATTTATGGAAAAAACAGTAGAAGAGGGAACAGCATCCGCGCTTTCAGGACAGAGTTACAGTGCGGCGGGAAAGACGGGTTCTGCCGAGTACGAAACGGGAAGCGGAAAAGAAACCCATTCCTGGTTTGTGGGGTACACGAATGTAAATGATCCGGAGCTGGCAATTGCCGTTATCGCTGAAAACGGCGGCTCCGGAAGCTCTGCGGCAGTACCTATTGCAAAGCAGATTTTCGACGCATATTACAATAATTACTATAGCGGTTATTGATGTCTCCTAAGGAGTTTTTATAAACGGGTTGCATGATTCTGGAAAACGAGTTATACTAAAACCAGTCAAAATGACACAACGCATAACAGGAGGAATTGCAATGATTGAGGCAACGAGCTGTGGCGGTGTGGTGATATTTCGTGGTAAAATCCTGGTTCTGTACAAGAGTTATAAAAATAAGTATGAGGGCTGGGTTCTGCCTAAGGGAACTGTAGAGGCTGGTGAGGAATTTAAGGAAACCGCTGCGCGAGAAGTCTTGGAGGAGACAGGGGTACAGGCCTCCATAATTAAATATATCGGAAAAAGCCGATATACCTTTAATGTACCGGAAGACACCGTGGAAAAAGATGTCCACTGGTATCTGATGATGTCAGACAGCTATTACAGCAAACCACAACGTGAGGAATATTTTGTAGATTCAGGATATTATAAGTTTCACGAAGCGTATCATCTGTTGAAATTTTCTAATGAAAAAATGATTCTGGAGAACGCATACAATGAATATCTGGATTTAAAGAAACGAAATCTCTGGGGAAGCCGCAAGTATTTTTAATGCAGGAAATAAAAACCGCCTAAACGGGCGGTCTGGGCAAATGCGGTATCTGCTTTGGTAAGAGAAGGGTTGCCGCAGAACATAAGAACATTCTGCCGCAGCCCATTTTTTCAAAGAAAGGAGTGTGTGTATGCTCGAAAAAATCAATCTTTCTAAGAAAATGGATAAGAGGGAATTTAAAGAAACCATGAATGTGCTGACCGCCCGTCTGGGGATGCTGCAGCGGGAATGCCGGGAGCTTGGCATCCCTGTCATTGTCGTATTTGAAGGCTTTGGAGCTGCCGGAAAAGGAACGCTGATTAACCGGCTGATCCAGCCCCTGGATCCCCGTGGGTTCAAAGTGTACAGCATCGGGCCGGAATCAAAAGAAGAGAAGATGCACCCGTTCCTGTGGCGTTTTTGGACAAAAACCCCCGCAGACGGGCGGATTGCCATCTTCGACAGAAGCTGGTACCGCAGGGTACTTCTTGAGAGGTTTGAGGGACTAACGGCAGAAGGGCAGATTGGGTACGCATACCAGGAAATCGTATCCTTTGAGAAGATGCTGTCTGATAGCGGCACTGTAATTATCAAACTGTTTTTAGATATTACACAAGAAGAACAAAAGAAAAGATTCCATAAGCTTTTAGCAAATGAGGAAACCGCATGGAGAGTTTCAAAAAAAGATTTAAGAAGAAATAAGCATTTTGAAGAATACAAAGTGATGAATGAGGAAATGCTTCAAAAGACAGATACAGATTTCGCTCCCTGGACCGTAGTGGAAGCAATGGATAAAGAATATGCTGCGGCAAAGGTACTTTGCACAGTTGTAAGCCATCTGGAAAAACAGATTGAGGAAGCGAGAGCTTCCGCGAAAACCCCAGAGTCTGCCAATAGACGCCATACAGCAGGAACTCTGTTTCAAGCTTCCGTATTGGACAGCGTTGACCTCAGCCTGTCTTACACACAGGAAGAATATAAAATGCATTTGAAAAAACTCCAGAAAAAGCTTTCCCTCCTCCACAGCGAGCTTTACCGCAGGCGGATTCCAGTGGTGCTTGGCTTTGAGGGATGGGATGCCGGCGGAAAGGGCGGAGCGATTAAACGGCTGACAAAGTGCCTGGACCCACGGGGCTATGCAGTAAATCCCACCGCTGCGCCAAATGATATTGAAAAGACGCATCATTATCTGTGGAGATTCTGGCAGAACATGCCGAAAGCGGGTCATATAGCTATTTTTGACAGAACCTGGTATGGAAGGGTTATGGTGGAGCGTATCGAAGGCTTCTGCACCTGTGAGGAATGGCAGCGGGCTTACAAAGAAATAAATGACATGGAAGAGCATATCGCAAACGCAGGGGCAATCGTTATCAAATTCTGGATGCACATTGATAAGGATGAGCAGGAACGCCGTTTTCAGGAGCGCATGTCCATACCCGAAAAGCAATGGAAAATCACGGACGAGGACTGGCGGAACCGTGAAAAATGGGATGCTTATGAAGAAGCGGTAGATGAAATGCTGATCCGTACTTCTACAACGTATGCCCCTTGGGTGATTGTGGAAGGGAACGACAAATACTATGCCAGGATTAAGGTACTGAAAACCGTGGTGGACGCCATTGAGGAAAGGTTGAAACAGACGTAAATATGGAATGGTATTCGAAACTTTATATCGGCGACAGGGCAAAGCCCAAGGCTGAAAAAATTATCCGGAAATTAAAAAGAAACGCGGGACAGATTGACATTTACCTGATTACGCTCGCCGCGAACGGGCAGGATATGCTGGATATCATCCATTCAGCATATCTGAAATTGCCTGCCGTGAGGCGGAATCTTCCTATGATTGTAGGGATAGCAAAAGGGTATGACGAGGCAGTAGATATCGTTCAGGAAATGCTGGCCGAAACCTGCGCGCAGGCAGGCAACACCAACATTCCCGAATATCTGAAACAAAAAGAAGGAAGCGTAAGCAAAGAAAAAGAGCTACAGGAGTGAGAATATGCTACATATTATCTTGGCAATACTAAAAATACTGGGAATCCTTCTGGCAGCGCTTTTGCTTTTTCTCCTGCTGGCCCTGCTTTTTGTGCTTTTTGTACCGCTGCGTTACCGTCTGACTGTCCAAAAAGATACGGGAGGCGTCCTGATTAAGGGAAAATTCACCTGGCTGCTTCGTCTTATCGCAATTTCCGGGGGATATCAGAATGCGAAGCCTTATGTAGAGTTTCGGATATTATTTTTGAAAAAGAAACTGCTTCCTACAGAGTCAGAAGATTTCGAAAAGCCGCTGAAAAAAAAGCTTGAAAAACCAAAGCGGCAAAAAAAAATGAAAAAAAATAACTTGCCCGGAACTGACAGGAAAAAATCTCCCGAACCGGAAATACAGACGGACTGTCCCCCGAAATCCCGGGACACGTACGATACAGAAAAGGCAATAGAGCAAAAACAGCCGGATGAACTAAAACTATGCAGACAAACATCCTGGTTTAAACGCGTACCGGAAAAACTGTCTCATTTATGGAGAAAAATTTCCGGAATGCTGCGGAAAATCCTGGGAATTTTGAAAAACATTCCCAGGAATATTCAAGAGTTTTGGAAAACGCTGAAAAAGATATTTCAGAAAACCGGAGATTTTATCGGGCTGCTGCGCTCTGAATTGGCAAAGACGGTATTCTCGCATTTCAGACAGCATTTGAAATATTTATGGAAACATTTACAGCCGGACAGGATACAGGGGGAATTACGGTATGGTTTTTCCGACCCTGCAATAACAGGGCAGCTCACGGGAGTTTTGTATCTTCTGCTTCCGGTAAATTGTTATAAAGTCCGCTTAGAACCCGATTTCGAACATGCTATATATGAAGGACAGATTCATATCTGCGGACATATCCGGTTCTGGCATTTTGTAAGAGTAGCATGGAAAGTGTTCCGGGACAAAGAATTTAGAACGTTATACAGAAAATTTGCTTCCGGCAGCCTTTCTGTATAGGAAACCAAATATAAGGAGGAATTATCATGGCTTCAGAGAATAATTTTCAAACAACCGTAGATTCCCTGTTTAAAGGGATGAACAGCTTTATCACTACGAAAACAGTCGTCGGCGAGGCGGTTCACATCGGGGATACTATCATTCTGCCGCTTGTAGATGTGTCTTTCGGCGTAGGAGCTTCCGCGAGATCCGAGGATAAGAAAAGCGGGGGAGGCGGTGGAATGGGCGGCAAGATGACTCCCAGCGCAATCCTGGTTATCCAGAACGGAACCACAAAACTGGTAAATGTCAGGAATCAGGACGGGCTTACAAAAGTTTTAGATATGGTGCCTGATTTCGTAAGCAGATTTACAGACAGTAAAAGCACACCGGCAAAAGAAGAAAAAGAATCAGCACAGGCAGCCGTAGATGACATTTTCACGGACATCGAGGGATAGAATGACATCAGGCGCATATAATGGTAAAAAGTACTTCAGGAGCGTGCATGAAACGCATTATAGGGTATACACTGTTCTGGATGGGCATCGGAATGCTTCTGGCAGTCATCATCCCGTATAAATTTTTTACTATTCTTATATGCGCCATCGTATTATTGATTGGATATAATCTATTCTGCTGTTGATGCAGGATATACAAAAGGCCTCTCATTCCGCTGACGGATGAGAGGCCCAGATTGTTTTCTGCCGTTTAAGCCCTTTCAACTTTGCCGGACTTTAAGCAAGAAGTACATACATACATCTTCTTAGCGGCACCGTTTACTTTCACTCTTACGGACTTTATGTTGGATTTCCACATCTTGTTTGATCTTCTATGGGAATGACTCACATTATTTCCGAAATGAGCACCTTTATCACAAATAGCACATCTAGCCATGACTGCACCTCCTTGAAAATAAATTACCTGTCTGTATACAGGCTCACAACACTGAACATTTTAGCAGATACACATACATTTTGCAAGCGAATTTTCGAAATTTGCCAAACATTTCTAAAAAGCTAAAATAAATATTTCATTTTTGGGGAAAACAGGGTATAATAGGGAAAAGTACATGATAGAATATCAGCTTAACAGGATATTAGGAGGTTACAAGTATGAAAGGACGTATGGATACAGAGCTTGGAACGGTCATGATAGATACCGACGTGATTTCCACTTATGCCGGAAGCGTTGCCGTTGAATGTTTTGGCATCGTAGGAATGGCTGCAGTGAATATGAAAGACGGTTTGGTGAAATTACTAAAGAGGGAAAGCCTCAGGCACGGAATTAATGTAACGATTGCTGATAATAAAATTTCTTTAAATTTCCATGTAATCGTGGCATATGGCGTGAGCATTTCTGCCGTGGCACAGAATCTGTATGAAAATGTGAAATACAGGGTGGAAGAATTTACCGGATTAGAAATAGAAAAAATTAATATTTATGTAGAAGGCGTAAGAGCCATAGATTAAGGAGGAGTTTGCGGTGGAGACAAATACGATAAACGCCAGCCTGTGTGCCAAGATGTTTCTGGCCGGCGCCAAAAATCTGGAATCAAAAAAAGAATGGATTAATGAGCTGAATGTATTTCCCGTTCCGGACGGCGATACGGGTACGAACATGACTCTGACAATTATGTCTGCAGCGAAAGAAGTCGCTGCACTGGACAGCCTCACGATGGAGACGCTGGCAAAAGCAATCTCTTCCGGTTCACTGCGCGGAGCCAGGGGGAACTCAGGCGTTATCCTTTCACAGCTTTTCCGCGGGTTCACCAAAGGCATCAAACATTATGATGAAATTGACACATCCATCCTTGCATCTGCGATGCAGAAAGCGGTAGAAACAGCCTACAAAGCAGTTATGAAACCGAAAGAAGGCACGATTCTGACCGTGGCCAGGGGAGCGGCAGATAAAGCAGCAGAACTTGCAGAAACGGATATTGATATGAAGAGCTTTATCAGCCAGGTCATCGATCATGCAGACGGTGTGCTTGCACAGACGCCGGAAATGCTTCCCGTTCTGAAAGAAGCGGGAGTTGTAGATTCCGGCGGACAGGGTCTTATGCAGGTACTGAGGGGTGCATACGATGCGTTCCTTGGAAAAGAGATTGATTATTCCATTGAAAGCTCAGGAAGCGTTTCTATGGCTCAGGTAAAGGCAGATCCGCAGGCTCAGGCTGATATTAAGTTCGGATATTGTACAGAGTTTATTATTATGCTTGAACAGAACTATACAGAAGATACAGAGCAGGAGTTCAAGGGATTCCTTTCTTCTATCGGCGATTCCATCGTAGTTGTTTCAGATGATGATATTGTAAAGGTTCATGTACATACGAATGATCCTGGAAAAGCAATATCAAAAGCACTGACCTACGGTTCCCTCACAAGAATGAAGATTGACAATATGCGGGAAGAACACCAGGAAAAACTGATAAAAGACGCTGAAAAAATTGCCGCGCAGCAGGCGGCCTCAGCAGCGATACCCGATGAGCCAAAGAAAGATGTCGGCTTTATATCTGTGTCCATCGGCGAGGGAATCGGACAGATTTTCAGGGATCTGGGCGTAGATTACCTCGTTGAGGGCGGGCAGACCATGAATCCCAGCACAGAGGATATGCTGCTGGCAGTCGATAAAGTAAATGCCGATACCATCTTTATCCTGCCGAATAACAAAAATATCATCCTGGCAGCGAACCAGGCGAAAGCGATGACAAAAGAAAAAAATATCATCGTCATTCCTACGAAGACAGTTCCCCAGGGAATCAGCGCGATGATTAGCTACAATGCAGAACTTTCCGCCAAAGAAAATGAAGAAGCCATGAAAGAGGGCAGCCAGTCAGTAAGTACAGGGCAGATTACGTACGCTGTACGCAATACTCATATCGGCGATAAGGAAATCCACGAAGGAGATATCATGGGAATCGGCGACAGTTCCATTCTCGCTGTAGGGCAGGAAATCCAGACAGTCGCAGAAGAGACTGTAGCCGCTATGATGGATGCGGATTCTGAACTGATCAGCGTTTATTATGGTTCCGATATCGAAGAAGATACGGCAAATGCGCTCGTTGATGCGCTTACTGAAAAGTATCCTTCCTGCGAGGTGGAAGTATATTCCGGAGGCCAGCCGATATATTACTATGTAATATCCGTAGAATAGATTTGGAGGCAGGACATGAATATGTGCTCCGGTCCGGATGCCCTGAAGGGTGTCGGGGAAAAAACAAAGAAAATATTTGAACGCGCGGGGATTTTTCAACTGGGTGATTTGCTGCACTATTATCCCCGGGCGTATGATATCTATGAAAATATGAAATCAATTTCCGAGATAAGGGAGGGGGAGACAGCAGCAGTCTGCGCCTCCCTTTCCTGTGAAATCACGGTTCGTTATGTAAAACGGCTGAATCTGTCGACCGTCATACTGCGGGATAGCACTGGCTGTCTGCAGGCTTTCTGGTACAATATGCCGTATCTGAAAAACACATTAAAGCCAGGGAAACGGTATGTGTTTCGCGGGAAAGCTGTAAGAAAAGGACGGCAGACTGCCCTTGAACAACCTGCTATTTTCGATATAGATGCCTATGTAAACATCCAGGGACAGATGCAGCCTCTCTATCCGCTGGTTGACGGCCTGACAAATAAAATGGTCAAAAAGGCGGTTCGCCAGGTATTGGATGAGTTGGAAATCTCAGAGGATATGCTGCCAGACTCCATACGCGAAAAATGGAAGCTGGACGACTATCAGCATGCACTCTCTCAAATACATTTTCCGGACAATGAAACCAACATGCGCCAGGCCAGACAGCGATTGGTATTTGATGAATTTTTTCTGTTCATCCTTGCACTGCGCAGCCTGAGAAATGACAGGATAGTTGTCCGCCCCTCTTTTTTTCTGGAAGAAAAACCTGTAACCGCACAGGTAATACAAAATTTACCTTTCTCCCTGACTGCCGCGCAGCAGAAAGTCTGGCGCGAGCTGGAACAGGATTTGACCGGAAACCAGGTAATGGCACGGCTCATCCAAGGGGATGTAGGTTCCGGAAAAACCATCCTTGCTGTGCTTGCCCTTATCCTAACAGCGGCAAACGGGCTGCAGGGCGCTTTGATGGTTCCCACAGAAGTACTGGCCAGGCAGCATTACGAATCTATCACGGAATTAATCCAGAAACAGGCACTTGATTTTAAGGCTGTACTGCTGACCGGCTCCATGACTGCAAAGGAAAAACGGGAAGCTTACCAGAAGATTTCTTCCGGTTTTGCAGACATTATCATCGGAACCCATGCGCTTATTCAGGAAAAAGCAGATTATCAGAATCTTGCACTGGTCATTACAGACGAACAGCATCGGTTCGGGGTACGCCAACGGGAAGCCTTTGCGGCAAAGGGCATTACCCCCCATATGATTGTGATGAGCGCTACGCCCATTCCGCGGACATTGGCGGTAATTATTTATGGAGATTTAGATATTTCGGTAGTAGACGAACTTCCTGCCGACCGTCTCCCTATCAAAAACTGTGTGGTGGACACTTCTTACCGAACCAAAGCATATGCTTTTATTCGAAATGAGGTTGAGAAGGGGCGTCAGGCTTATGTCATTTGCCCTATGGTGGAAGAAAGCGAAAGCATTGAAGCCGAAAACGTAATTGCATATACCCGGCAGTTATGTGAATCTCTTCCGGATACTATAACTGTCGAATATCTTCATGGGAAAATGAAGCCCGCACTGAAAAATGAAATTATGGAACGTTTCCTGAAAAATGAGATTCAGGTGCTGGTGTCTACAACAGTCGTAGAAGTAGGCGTAAATGTCCCGAATGCGACCGTAATGATGGTAGAAAATGCAGAGCGTTTCGGGCTGGCACAGCTCCATCAGCTTCGCGGGCGGGTAGGGCGTGGGAAAGAACAGTCCTATTGTATCATGGTACACAGTTCTGACAGCAAAAAAACGAAACAACGCCTGGAAATCCTAAATCAGTCCAACGACGGTTTTTTCATTGCCGGCGAAGATTTAAAACTTCGGGGTCCCGGAGACCTGTTTGGTATCCGCCAGAGCGGACTGATGGAATTCCGTCTCGGAGATGTGTTTCAGGATTCAGCCATACTTCAATGGGCAAGTGAAGCAGCAGGCAGGCTTTTGGAAACAGATGAGGAATTGCTGCTTCCTGAACATCAATTATTAAAGAAAAAATTATCTATATATATACACGGCGGTACAGAACGTTTAAATTTGTAGTTGCTATTTTCCGGGTTTTGTTATATGATAGTGTACGTTGAGTCTAGAGGAGGAATTAATTCATATGAAAAAAACAAAAAAAGTAGCCATGAATGAGACAGCAAAGGTTACGGCTCCGAAGGTTGAAAAAGTACCTGAAAAGAAACCAGCGGCTAAGGAAGCTGTTGCAGCTCCGGCAAAGAAAGAAGAAGTAAAGGAAATTGTACAGCACACAGAAGAAGTAAAAGAAACAGTAAAAAAAGAGACAGCAAAAGCAGAAGAAAAAGCAACAGCGAAAAAGTCCGCAGCAAAAAAGACTCCAATCAAAGAAACCGTATATGTACAGTATCTTGGAAAAGAAATTAATCACCAGGATATTGTAAAGCAGGTAAAAGAAGTTTGGACAAAACAGCTCAAGAAAAAAGTCGGAGATATGAAATCAATCACCATTTATTTTAAACCGGAAGAAAACACTGCATATTATGTGATAAATGATGATGTGAAGGGCAGTATCAGCCTGTAAGCACTGTATGATACGCCTGGAATCGGCCAAAACCGCCGGGATATCTTGAAACTCAAGATATCCCGGCGGTTTTTGTATGTAACAAATGCGGCTTTTGTATTTTATGTCTAAAAGGGCTTGCTTTTTAGCAGGTAAATTCGTTATAATTAACATACTAAGAAATTAAAAAGGAGAAGAACATGAAGAAAGGATTAAAAAAGACATTTGCGTTTCTGCTAAGTTTATGTATAATGCTTGGAAGCGCACAGATTTCAGAATTTTCCGTCTATGCGGCAGAAGACGGAACCATTGATACTACTGAAGAAGGCTGGGAAACCGTACGGTATTACACAAATACAGATACGGCAGTCACCTCTGTCCAGACAAAAAGTGAACGGATAGAGGATTTCTTTCAAGACACAGGGTCTATGGAATGGTCCATAGAGTTTAAAACGACGTCTTCTTCGCTCCAGGCCCTGGCAGTGTTGGAATACAGCACTACGAAATATATGGCATTCTTTGTGAGGGACGGAAATAAAATTGGATTTGAGACAAAAGACGGTACAAATGCCGGCACTCCGACAGCCTCAAAGAATTACAATGACGGAAACTGGCATACAGCGAAACTGAAACTGACTCAGGACAGGGGCGTAACACTTTCCCTGGATGATGAAACGGTACTTCAGACAACGGCCGCCCCCGTTTGCATTGAAGATCTTTCATGGACGCCGGATACTTTCAGTCTTGGCGGTATGACAAATTACAGCGGTAAAAGCGGATGGACATTTAATGGGACTATGCGCAATGTAGTTCTGAAAAAGAAAGTTCTTCCAGCACCAATCTTCAATATAAAGCTCCCACAAAGCGGTCTGAACGGAGTTGGAACAACACAGGATATTTCTAACGGCAGCGTAAATTTCGTATATCGGCTGAAAACTGCCGCAAAAGAGAAAGTAACTCTTTTGGAAATGGATAATTCTTTAGAAATTTATACAGAAGGCGGCAAAGTCGGCATCCGGTCCGGAAATGAAAAGCAAGAGATAGCTGTCGCAAATACGAAACTGGACACTGAAAAGTGGCATAACCTGGCAGTTTCCTGGGAAGAGGAACAGTTCACGGTTTATGTGGATGCTGCCGAGGCCGGCAGCGCCAGGCTTTCCGGTACGGTAAGCGCTGCATCTATCAAATACGGTGAAAATGCATACTTCTCAGAACTAAAGCTCTATAATGAGGCTCTGAGCAGTGAAGATATCGCAAAACTGCATACGAATACTGCTTCCCAGACATATCCGGATGGTACCGAAAAGATGGACGGATACATAAAAACTCCGAACAGGGAGCTTTTCAATTCGGGATTTGACGGTTCCGTAGCTTATAGAATCCCCGCTCTTGTCACTTCTAAAAAGACGGGAACCGTATTTGCAGGCATTGATAAACGCTGGGACGGTTCCGGCGATGTGGGCGTCATTGACAATGTGATACGGAGAAGTGAGGACAATGGCCAGACGTGGGGGCCTGTAATTCCTGTCATTGATTTAGCAGATAATTACGGCTATACTATGGATGCCGAAATGGTTGTAGATAATGATGAAAACAGCCCGCACTATGGCAGGGTATATATGCTGGTGGATATGTTCCGCGACGGAGTAAGCCTATGGGGCGCCCAGCCCGGAACGGGATATACCAAGATTGACGGAAAATATTACCAGACATTGACAGACAGTGTCGGCGATACTTATACAGTCCGCGAGAACGGCATTGTATATGACAGCAATAACGAAGTGACAGCATACCAGGTCGAGACAGAATCTGCGGCGCCATATAGAGATCAGGGCACCCTGTACAAAGACGGTGTGAAAATCGGCAATATTTATAAAAATTCTGAGCTTACCATGCACAATACCTGTTATCTCTGGATGACATACAGCGATGATGACGGATTGACATGGGAGCTTCCCAAGGACCTGACTCCGTATGTAAAAGCAGACTGGATGACGTTCTTTGGTCTGGGGCCGGGCGCGGGGGCGCAGCTTCAGAGCGGCCGTTTGATCTTTACCACGTATTGTATGGATTCCAATAATAGGAACAACCGTTTTTCATCCTACAACGTGTATACGGATGATCATGGAAAAACCTGGCACAGAGGCGCTTCCCCCAACGATATTTCCGAAACGCAGAATTCTACAAACAGTACGAGAGAATTGAATGAAAGCTGTATTATAGAACTGAATAACGGGCATTTAATCCAGTTTATGAAAAACGCTACCAGCGAGGTTGCTATGGCAGTCAGTACGACGCAGGGCGAGAGCTGGGGAGAGGTAACTTATGCGCCTGGTATCAAAGAGCCTTACTGTGAGATGTCAGCGCTGCATTACCCGGAAAAGATTCTTGACCCCCAGGATGGACAGGAGAAAGAAGCGATTATTTTCTCAAACCCGACCGGCGGAAGAGATCATGGTACGGTACGCATTGCTTTTGTAAATGAGGATGATACGCTGGATTGGGCATATTCGAAACTCATTGAGGATATGAAATACTTATATTCTTCTCTGACCTATATGAATAACGGATTAATTGGTTTAATTTACGAGCATGAGAGCTATGCTATGGTTGGCGCAGCGTTTACATCTTTCAGCCCTGAATACATTATGGATGGTAATACTTTTGAAAATACGCCGACACCCACCGGCCTGACGACAACAATTTTGAATGCCGCAGGCATGGAAACAGACCGTCTGGCGGCAGGAGGACAGATAAAAGTTAAAGTAACTTTCTCTCAAAAGGTATTTGCGGCAGGAAATGTTACCCTGGAAATGCAGGTAGGCAATGAGCTGAAAGAAGCAGTTCTTGTCGGCAATGATGGCGCAAACGCGTTAGAGTTTATCTATGATATAGAAGATTCTGATAGCGGAATCATAAAAGCAACCGGAAACGTCCGTGTCAAGGATGGCGGGGCCGCTGAGACAATTTATAACGTAACCTTAACCGACAAACCGCATGTGACGCAGGAAACTATTGTTGGTGAAATAGGAACCGGGATTTTTACAGAATTGCCTGTTGACGGAATGAGCGCAACTGCCGGAAGCGCCCAGGGGGGAGCCGGCGCAGATCTGGTGCTGGACGGAGATACCACCACAATCTGGCATTCCAAATATCCTGACGATAATGGCGTACGCGAAAAGCATTACGTTACTATTGATTTGGGCGGTTCCTATCTCGTATCCGGCTTAAAATATACCCCGCGTTCAGATGCAGGAAACGGAAATGTTAAAAAGTATCAAATTGAAGTGAGTAAAAACGGCACCGATTTTGTTCCGGTCACGGTTGGCTCATGCGCAAAATCCGCCGATGTAAAAACAATAAAACTGGCAGGGGCAGCGCTTGCCACCCATGTACGTTTCCGCATATTGGACAGCGGAGATAATTTCGGAAGCGCCGCAGAAATCCGCATCATAGGTACGGCAGATACAAACGCATTAGCAGATAAGACGGATCTTTTGAGTATTATTGCCGGTATAGAGTCGCGTGGAGGCGGCAGAACATCCATAACAGGCAATGCTGCAGCATTGCTGGCTGATTTAAAAGAGGTTGCAGGAAATGATTCTACATCTGAGGAAGATATCCATGTACTTATGGATGAAATGTCACAGACGGCAAGACAGAATCTTGCAGCTGCCATAGAAGAAAGTAAAAAGAAAAAGAAAGAGAACTACAATATTACTTCCTGGGCTGCCTATGCAGAAGCCCTCGACGCTGCTAAAACAATTTCAGAAACTTCTGCGTCCAAAGATGTAATTCTTGCATACACATATCTGCAGGATGCCGAAAACAATCTTGCTTTTACAGTAGAAGGAATAACCTCTATTTTTGAGGAAATGAATCTTGGAACGCCGGAAGAAAAAGAAAAATATACGGCTGAATCCTGGAACGTATATGAGGCGGCATATAATAAGCTGCAAGACGCTTTGAAAAAGGGCGATGGCGCTGCTGCGCTGAGAAAATATATGAAAGAATTAGAAGCTGCAAAAACCGCGCTTAAAGAAAAAACGGATGAGCCAAATCCAAGTCCGAAGCCGGATCCTAAACCGGTTACGCCTCCTGATCCCGGAAAGAATCCGGCCCCTCAGCCGCCGAAACCATCCATTCCGTCTCTTGTAAAAGGAAAAATATACCAGACCTCAGACGGAATGAAATACAAAGTTACGGATGCGGTTAACAAAACAGTTTCTCTTGTTGGCGCAGACGCAAAGAAAAAGAAAAAGCTTACATCCTTAAATGTAAAGGATAAAGTAACGCTTGAAAATATAAGCTGCCAAATTACAGAGATTGGTACAAAAGCATTTGCCAGATACAAAAAACTGAAGAAGGTTACAATCGGAAAAAATGTAAGAAATATCGGCAAACAGGCATTTTCCGGATGCAGTAAGCTTAAAACTGTCACTATCAAAGGAAAGATGCTGAAAAAAGTCGGCGCTAAGGCATTTAAAGGAATTTACAAAAAAGCTGCAATCAAAGTGCCTAAGGCACAGAAAAAGAAATACAAAAAGCTGCTTGCAAAAAAAGGACAGGCGAAAACCGTAAAGATTAAATAATTTATAAAAAATCCCCTTCCCTCAGGCTAGAGAGAAGGGGATTTTCTATTGCGCTGCTTAGAACTGAGAAGTTCCGTTTGTCATCTGACGCTCCTGCGCCTCAATCATCTTTTTCACCATATATCCGCCAACAGAACCATTCTGCTTAGAAGTCAGGTCACCATTGTAACCCTCTTTAAGAGGTACTCCGATTTCCTGTGCTACTTCCATTTTAAAACGGTCTAAAGCACTCTTTGCTTCCGGTACTGCTGCTGTGTTTGAAGATCTGTTTGACATAATTAACGCCTCCTTTTAAATTGAAACATTTTTTCTTTGGATTTTCATTTTCTTTTTCATTTGCAATTGTTAGTTGCAATTCTAGTATGCGGGAAATTCAAGATTTTAAACTGGCAATTCCTGCACGTTTTTGCAGAAAAATGAAAAAAAAAGAGAAAAAGCCTATTCCTTTCTATAGAAATCATGATATAATCCTCTTGGTTAGAGAAAACAATAATAGGTAAGAAGTGTGGAAGTAATCTTCCAACTCTGCCGATATGACGCTGTATACGCGTCAGAAAGAGGAAAGAATGAACGTAGGCTTAATCGCACACAACGAAAAGAAAAATCTCATGGAAGATTTTTGCGTAGCGTATAAGAAGATTCTTGAAAAGCATCAGCTATACGCAACTGGGACAACAGCGAGACATATCGACGAGGCCGCGAATCTAAAAGTACACAGATTCCTTCCGGGAGCCTTAGGCGGTGATAAGCAGCTGATGGAAATGATTTGCCGTAACAGTCTGGATATGGTTTTGTTTTTTTACAATCCTGTGACTGGCGGAAAAGAACCCGGCATTGATGAAATTTCAAAATGCTGTGACCGTTACAATATACCGATTGCAACCAATATCGCTACTGCCGAATCGCTGATTCTTGGGCTGGCAAACGGCGACTTGGAATGGAGGGAGCAGATATGTCCATAAATGATGTAGAGAATCTATTTCTGTTTGCGGGGGGACTGGGAATGTTCCTTTATGGCATGCACAGCATGTCCGACGGCATACAAAAGTCAACCGGGCAGAAGATGCAGGAACTTTTAGGTATTCTGACAAATAACCGTTTCATGGCAGTTATTGTCGGCATGCTGGTTACGGCAATCATACAAAGCAGCGGTGCAACCACGGTCATGGTGGTCGGTTTTGTAAATGCCGGAATTATGAGTCTCGGACAAGCTGTTGGCGTTATCATGGGTGCAAATATCGGTACATGTATCACATCATGGATTGTATCCTTAGGGCAGCTGGGCGATACTTTTAAGGCAATCTCCCCGTCATTGTATGCACCGCTCCTGGTAGGGTTCGGAGCGTTCTGCATCATGTTTTCGAAAAAGCAGAAAAAGCAGATTATTGGTGAAATCGTTATCGGTCTGGGCCTCTTATTCATAGGTCTTGATTTTATGAAAGGTGCAGCCGCAGATTATATGGAACTTCCTATTTTTTCCCAGGCGTTCCAGTTATTTGGCAGTAATCCGTTCCTGGGAATTGCGATTGGTATTATCGTAACAGCTATTATGCAGAGTTCCTCTGCATCCGTTGGCGTTCTGCAGACTTTAGCAGCTACGGGCGGTGTAGTAACTACCAGTGCCGCCGTTTATATCAGCCTTGGTTCCAACATTGGTTCTTGTGTAACGGCTTTGCTTTCCAGTATTGGCGCGTCGCGAAACGCTAAGCGTGCAGCCGCCATTCACCTCACCTATAATGTCATCGGTGTTGTAGTATTTGGAACATTTTTATACTCCTTCTTCCGGTTTATGCCCCAATATGGGCAGGCAGGAATTAACAGCGTAGGGATTTCCATGTTCCATACAGGTTTCAGCATTGCCCGTATGATTCTTATGTTCCCGTTTGCAGATAAGTTGGTTTCCCTTTCCGGCCTGCTTGTAAAAGAACACAGCAGTTCTGCAGAGAGCACGGACAGCGAAGAAAGCCTGACGCTGCGCCATCTGGATAAACGTATTCTGGAGACTCCTTCCTTTGCCGTAGAAAATGCGATTCTTGAAGTAGTACATATGGGTAAAATTGCCTTTGAAAATTTGCGTAATGTATCAGAAGCGGTACTCAATTATGATAAAGAAAAGGTTGAAAGCGTATATAAGACAGAAAAGACCATTAACACGATGGAAAAACTGATTACCGAATACCTGGTGCAGATAAGCAACCTCTCGCTCAATGAAGAACAGCATAATATTATCAATAACCTCTTTTATTCTGTGAGTGATATTGAAAGAGTAGGAGACCATACTGAGAATATTGCTGAACTGCTTGACACAAAAGACGGAAAGATGATTCAGTTCACTGAAGAAGCCACCGGCGAAATGTCAGAAATCATGGGGCTGGTAATCAATGCTTTTGATTTCGCCATTAAGGCAAGGGAAGAAAAAAATATTCATGCAGCAGCCAAGGTTGGAAAATATGAAGATATGGTAGACAGTATGGAAGAAGAGCTTCGTGAAAAACATATTGAGCGCCTTTCCAAACAGCTCTGCAAACCTGAAAACGGCGTGGTATTCCTGGACATCATCAGCAATCTGGAAAGGATTTCCGATCATGCATACAATCTGGCAGGCTATGTAATATCAGAACATTGACAAACATCTGCAGAACATCTATAATAACTATAAAATTTCAGGAAACTGTTGACCGTCTTTTGCGGTATCCGACAGTTTTCTTATTTAAAAATTGACAAGAACAGGACATTTTTATATGAGAGTGATTGCCGGAACAGCCAAACGGCTGCCTTTAAAAACTGTTCCAGGTGACGGGACAAGACCCACCACGGACCGTATCAAAGAAACATTATTCAATATGATTCAGCACGAGTTATATGAAACCCGTTTTTTGGATTTATTTGCCGGAAGCGGTGGAATTGGGATTGAAGCGCTCAGCCGCGGTGCATCGAAAGCCGTGTTTGTGGAAAATAACAGGAAAGCCGCAAAATGTATCAGTGAAAACCTGGATTTTACCAGGCTGGCAGAAAGGGCAGATATTCTGCAAATGGACGTATTGGCGGCGCTGCATATACTTTCCGGCGCACCCCCCTTTGATTTTGTATTTATAGACCCCCCTTACCGCGAAGGCTGGGAAGAGCGGGTACTTACAGCCCTGTCTGCTTCCGGGCTGCTTACAGAGAGTTCTATAGTTATTGTAGAGGCAGCAAAAGACACTTCTTTTGATTTTCTGGAAAACACCGGATTTATCCTGCGGCAGCGCAAGGAATACAAAACAAATGCCCACTTATTTTTACAGCCAGCCGCGAGAGGGGGAAACAAATGATGAGGAGGGCAGTTTATCCCGGAAGCTTTGACCCGGTAACTTTCGGACACCTGGACGTGATACGGCGTTCCTCCGCTCTGGTAGATGAGCTGATTGTCGGAGTTTTGAACAATAATACGAAAACACCGTTGTTTTCTGTAGAAGAACGTGTTAAGATACTATTGGAAGTCACGAAAGATATCAGAAATGTGCGAGTAGAATCTTTTTCCGGCTTATCTGTAGATTTTGTTAAAAATTGTAATGCAGGTTTTCTTGTCCGGGGGCTCCGGGCAATCACGGATTTTGAATATGAGCTACAGATGGCACAGACAAACCGAATTATGAATCCTGAAATCGATACAATTTTCCTGACAACCAGTCTGGAGTATGCATATCTCAGCTCCAGCACAGTAAAAGAGGTAGCGGCTTATGGCGGGGATATTTCAAAATTTGTTCCCCAGGTTGTCGTAGAACACATGCGTAAAAAGTATGGGAAACATATAACTAAGTAAGGAGAGATTAGAATGAGCAGCAGAATTGAACAAATTATCGAAGACATTGAGGAATATGTAGACAGTTGCAAATTCCAGCCTTTGTCCTCTACGAAAATCGTTGTAAACAAAGAAGAACTGGAGGAGCTGTTGCGGGAGCTCCGTATGAAAACACCAGACGAAATTAAACGTTATCAGAAAATTATCAGCAATAAAGACGCCATCCTGGCTGATGCGCAGACGAAAGCAGCTTCCCTCATTGCCGATGCACAGGCACAGCAGAAGCAGCTTGTGGAAGAGAGTGAAGTTATGCAGCAAGCTTACCTGCAGTCAAATGAACTTCTGGAAAAGACAAACGCACAGGCACAGGAAATTCTGGACAATGCTACGAATGACGCAAACAGCATCCGTATGGGCGCATTACAGTACACAGATGAGATGCTGGAAAACCTTGAGAAAATTATGAGCCACACGATTGAGACGGCCGGCTCCAGATACAATAATTTTATCAATTCGCTGCAGTCCTGCTATGATATTGTAAATAAAAACCGCCGTGAACTGTCACCTCAGGCAGCCCCGGCAAGCTACAGTACAGGTTCCGCCGGAACGGAAGATTTCCAGGACGATTCTTTAGCTTAAAAAGCAAAGAGATAAAAGCAAAGCTATCAGGCTGGTAATAAGTTTTGAACGCACATATTTCCCAATGGAAAAATGTGCGTTTTTTGCTGCACTGTCCGTCTGGGCAAGTGCAGACAGACCTCCGTAAGAAACCATAACCATCAAAAACAAAAAATTTGACGGAAAAGAAAAGCCCTCCATAATAGCCGGAATACCATTTGTAATCTCTGACAAGGCAGTCAGCAGAGCCTTCCCCTGAGCAGGAACCGGAAGCGTCTGAATGATACCTGCCAGAATAGCAAATAGCATCACATAACACCCAAGTTTTACAATGGTAGTTACACCATCCAGGATACAACTGTCTACCATGCCGAAGCAGAGGGGCTCTTTGGGCGCACTGGAAAGACTGCATACCTTTGTATCTGACGAAATCTTTTGGCTGGTACGACGGTATGCCGGATTTGTCAGTATCCCGTAAAGCAGCGGAGCCCCATAGAGAATGACAAGTGAAGGAACAAGAAGGTCCGGCGCTTTCAACTGCTCCATCACCAGAAAATTCATAACAAAAGAAGGGCTAATATTATTACAAAATCCCAACAGATACTGTGCTTCTTCCAGTGTGATTTGGCCCCGTAAGCGTAAATCTGCAAGCGTCTTGGCGCCCATAGGACAACCACATAGAAATCCCATCAGAAGGGCATAAGTTCCTCCGGGACTCAGCCGCAGCATGCCGTGAAAAATTGGAGACAACACAGATACCAGCGGACGTACCAGATCGGCGCGTATTAATATATTTGAAAAAATCATAAATGGAAGAAGAGTAGGCAAAAGCGTATCAAACCACAGATGCAGCCCCCGCCGGGACGCCGCAAGCGCCTGGGCGGGGCACAGGAATAAAAATAAAAGGATTGCTGCAGCTGATATTTCATATCCGATTTTCTTCATGGAACCCCTCCTCTGCGCTCTGCGTGTTACAGTATATGTAAAGATTTTCAATCAAGAACAGGAAAACAACGGTACTATTATCGGAAAGCAACGCATATACTGTTACCGTTCAGCTTTTATTAAAGGGGATATTGCATGAACCCTCGAATCCTGAAACAAATTCTGCAAATGCTTATCTGCCTGATTTTAATGGTAGGCTTATGTACCGATTTATTACATACCTGCACAACCTTTGGACGCGTTATGAACCTGAAACCAGACACCGCTCCCACTGCACATTTCCGCAGACAGCATCTCTCCACGGAGGCTCTGGAAAAACTGGCGGAAACCGCCGTTGAAACGAATCTGTCAAAAGGTACCGTCCTTTCGGTATGGATGCCCATGAAAAAGTTTAAACTGACAGACGGAACATCACTGACAGCCGAAAATTGTAAAAAATGGGGCGCATACTTTTTAAAACATCGGAGAGAGGAATTTGAGGAACTGCAAAAGCTGTATGCAGCGGTTTGGGATGATCTTGTTTATTTCCCTACGGGAAAAGAAATCACCTATGAAGATTCCTGGATGTTCGAGCGCAGCTATGGAGGAAAACGCAGACATGAGGGCTGCGATTTGATGCCGCCTGAAAATGAAAGCGGTGTTTATCCTATATTCAGCATGACGGATGGAGTTGTGGAAAATATCGGCTGGCTTGACAAAGGAGGCTGGCGCATTGGAATCCGCAGCCCTCACGGAGGATATTTTTACTATGCCCATCTGTCAGACTATGCGTCCGGTTTCCAGGTGGGACAGAAAATACACGCAGGGGATATCATCGGCTATATGGGCGATACCGGATATGGTCCGGAAGGAACCCGTGGAAAATTTGACGTCCATCTCCATCTGGGAATCTACGTCCGGACAGAAAAGCATCCCGAAATCAGTGTCAATCCTTACTGGATACTTCGAAGCCTGGAAAGCAGGCGGCTGACATACCACCTTTCAGAACCTTGAGCGCGTAACTTGCTGACCGACAAACCGCAATTTGACTGTCCCTGAAAAGACCGAAACGAAATGGAACCTGGTAACAGTTCAGCCCAGGACTTTGCACCTGCTGCAAAGTCCGTGAGAATGCGTAAATTCAGCCAGAGAATCCAGCCCTTTGCGATCAGCAAACTTTAAATGGGCTGGATTCCGTAACAGTGAAGCCGAAGGCTGAACTGTTACGGAATCTGCGAAAAACCGCACACCTTTCTTGAAAAAGGGTGTCCGGTTATGTTATACTAAATTTTAAACGAAATAAGGAGATGTACGGATCTATGGAAATACAATTATGGAAAGAAATCCTGGACCCCTACGAGCTTGCCGTGAAAGAACTGACGGTTAAATTTAACCATCTGATTCGCGAGCATCGGTCCAGGGGGCTTTATTCTCCCATCGAACAGGTCAACGGACGGGTGAAAACGATTTCCAGCATTCTGGACAAAGCCCAGAAAAAGAAAATCCGGATTGAAGATATTGAAGAGAAGCTGGGTGATATCGCGGGAATCCGCATCATCTGCCAATTTGTAGAGGATATCGAAAAGGTAGTGGAAATCATTCATAACCGCACAGATATGACCGTGAAAAGCGAGAAAGATTATATTAAAAATACAAAGAAAAGCGGCTATCGGAGCTATCATATTATTATTTATTATGAAGTGCAGACTTTGAAAGGAAGCCGGCGTATTCCGGTAGAAATCCAGATACGTACCCTGGCAATGAATTTCTGGTCGACGATTGAGCATTCCTTACAGTACAAATATAAGGGAAGCATCCCGGAACATATCCGCACAAAGCTGACCAGCGCCTCGGACGCCATTTTGCTGCTGGACAATGAAATGTCTTCTGTGCGCAGCGAGATTATGGATGCCCAAAATTCCTTTCAAATTCAGGCGAATCTGGTAAGCGACATCCTGAATAATATCCAAAACCTGTACAACATGGCAAATAAGCGGGAGATTGTACGGATACAGGATGAGTTTTACCGCGTGTACGGAACAAACGATATTGAACAGTTAAAGCGCTTTCACCGTCAGCTTGACATTATCTCGGAAGGCTACCGCGCGCAGTCCAATGACAAACGCTATGAGGAGATACAATGAAATTACCACAATCTTTTACCTCTTCTATGAGGGAACTGCTTGGAACTGAATATGAAGAATATCTGGCATGTTTTGACGAACCGTCAGCGCGGGGGCTGAGAGTAAACACTTCCAAAATATCCGTAGAAGATTTTTTGAAACTCACTCCGTTTGCCCTGGAACCGATTCCCTGGACAAAGAACGGATTTTATTACAGTGAAGATGAGGCAGTCACAAAGCATCCCCATTATTATGCGGGGCTTTACTACATACAGGAACCAAGCGCTATGATTCCTGCATCCAGGCTGCCAGTGGAGCCGGGGGATTGGGTGCTTGATTTATGTGCCGCGCCGGGCGGAAAGGCTACGGAACTGGCAGTCAGACTCGGAGAAAACGGGCTTTTAGCTGCAAACGACATCAGTAATTCCAGAGCCAAAGGACTTTTGAAAAATCTGGAGCTTTTTGGCTGTGGAAATATGCTGGTGCTCAGCGAATCCCCGGAGAAATTGCTGGAATATTTTGAAGAGTGTTTTGATAAAATCCTGATTGACGCCCCCTGTTCCGGGGAGGGGATGTTCCGCCGGGAGCCGTCCATGATAAAAAGCTGGGAAAACCGGGGACCGGAATATTATGCCGGAATCCAAAGGGAAATCCTTCGCTGTGCAGTAAAGCTTCTGCGCCCCGGAGGAAAACTGCTGTACTCTACCTGCACATTTTCTGAGATAGAAAATGAACAGACGATTCTCCGCCTCTTAGACGGCAGCCCGGATATGATGCTGATTCCCATGAAAGGGTATGAAAGCTTTTCAAAAAGCCGTCTTCCCCACTGTATCCGGGTATACCCGCACAAAGTACGGGGAGAAGGACATTTCGCCGCACTTTTGCAAAAAGAAGGAACTACCTGCGGCTGCCAGACCAAAGAAACAACACCGAAAAATTTGCGGAAATCCGGAATACAGAAAACGGAAACACAAAAGTTCCCGGCAGATTTTCTGGAATTTCTTGCACAGATTCCGCGCCTTAAGAATCGCCTGGGGCAGATGGAAATCCGCAGGAACCGAATTTATCTCATGCCGGAGCATCTGCCTGATATGAGCAGCCTGCGCTTTCTGCGGACGGGTCTGCTTATGGGAGAATGTGTCAGAAACCGTTTTGAGCCAAGCCAGGCTCTGGCTATGTGGCTGACAAAGGACGATTTTCCCCAGACACTTTCCCTTGCGTCAGACGATGATAGAGCCATACGGTACTTAAAGGGAGAATCCGTGGCGCTGACGGAAGAAGAAGCACATCTGAAAAAGGGCTGGGTGCTTGTATGTACGGACGGTTACCCCCTGGGATGGGCAAAAGCGGCTGGCGGGATGCTGAAAAATAAATATTATCCGGGATGGAGAGTGCAATGATGGGAACGATGCGGCTGGATAAATTGCTGGCAAATGCAGGCATAGGAACGCGTAGCCAGGTAAAGCAGCTGATTCGGAAAGGCTGTATATCTGTTAATGGAGAAATTGTAAAAATGCCGGAAGCAAAAGCCGACAGTGAAAAAGATAAAATCCTGGCAAACGGAAAAGATGTATTTTATACAGAATATGAATATTACATGTTTCACAAACCTGCGGGGTATGTAACAGCCACCCGGGACAAGCAGGATTCAACAGTTATGGATTTGCTGGAAGTTCCACAGAAAGAAAAGCTTTTTCCGGTAGGACGGCTGGATAAAGATACGGAAGGGCTGCTGTTAATTACGGATGACGGCGCTTTGGCGCATGATCTGCTTTCCCCGAAAAAGCATGTAGATAAGACTTATTTTGTGCGTGTGTCCGGCACGCTGCTTTCTGAACATTCAGAAGCGTTCGCATCCGGTATAAATATCGGTGATGAAAAGCCCACCCTGCCCGCACGGTTGGACATCCTTTCCTCCGGCGAAATTTCAGAAGCGGAAGTTACCATCTGTGAGGGAAGATTTCATCAGATCAAGCGGATGTTTAAAGCTTTGGGATTTCAAGTACTCTATCTGAAACGACTGTCCATGGGAAGCCTGCGGCTGGATGCAGCGCTTGAAAAAGGCAGATACCGGAAACTTACAGAGGAAGAACTGGCACAATTAAAAGAGGGAAAGAACAGAGGTAAATTATGCTAAAGGAAATACAGGCAGTCATTTTTGATTTAGATGGGACGCTGGTAGATTCCATGTGGATGTGGCGGGAAATTGATATACAATATTTGGGAAGATACGGTATCCGGCTGCCTGAAACGCTGCAGGCAGAAATTGAAGGCATGAGCTTTACAGAAACTGCCGTTTATTTTAAAGAAACTTTTCATATTCCCCAAACGATAGAAGAAATCAAACAGGACTGGTATGAGATGGCTTATGAAAAATACGCTCATGAGGTTCCGCTGAAGGCTGGGGCTCTGGAACTTTTAAAATTCCTGTACGGCAAGGGGATTCGGACAGGCATCGCCACCAGCAACGGAATCCGCCTGGTGGAAGCTGTAATGGAATCCAACGGCCTTGGCAAATATATTCAGGTGGTGCGTACCGCATGTGATGTAGCAAAAGGCAAGCCCGCCCCTGATATTTATCTGAAAGTTGCGGAAGATTTGGGTGTGGACAGCGAAAACTGCCTGGTATTTGAAGACGTACCTATGGGTATTCTTGCCGGGAAAAATGCCGGTATGCCGGTATGCGCAGTAGAGGATTCCCATTCCAGAAATCAGATAGAAGAAAAGCGGCGCTTTGCCGATTATTATATTAACAGTTTTCACGATATTTTTAACGGCGCCTATGAAATCCTGAATGCCAGGAAAGATATTTTTGCCGACTGGAAGGAGTGGATATGACGATGGATTTTCTCCCCTTATCCCGAAAGGATATGGAAACGCGGGGTATCCGCCAATTTGATTTTGTTTATGTAATCGGGGACGCCTATGTGGATCATCCTTCATTCGGACATGCCGTTATCAGCCGCGTATTGGAGTCCCGCGGATATACGGTAGGCATTATTTCCCAGCCCGACTGGAAAAATACAGAGAGCATCAGCATTTACGGGGAGCCGCGTCTGGCATTTCTCGTATCATCAGGAAACATGGACTCCATGGTAAATCATTACAGCGTATCGAAAAAGCGCAGAAGCACGGATGCCTATACTCCTGGCGGCGTTATGGGAAAGCGCCCGGATCACGCTGCAGTCGTTTACTGTAACCTGATTCGCCGGAAATACAGAAACACGCCACTGGTTATTGGTGGAATTGAGGCGAGCCTGCGCCGCCTTGCGCATTATGATTACTGGACGGATTCTCTGAAACGTTCCATCCTCCTGGATTCCGGCGCAGATTTGATTTCTTATGGCATGGGAGAACGCTCTATCGTGGAAATCGCCGACGCTTTAAACAGCGGGATTGCCGTGAAAGATATTACTTTTGTGGATGGGACAGTATTTAAGACCAGGGATAAATCTCTGCTCTATGATTATATTGAGCTTCCCTCCTACGAGGAATTGAAAGCAGACAAGATAAGCTATGCCGAAAGTTTCTATACCCAATACTGCAATACCGATCCGTTTTCCGGGAAACGGCTGGCAGAGCTGTATGACAGACAGCTCTACGTGGTGCAGAACCCTCCTGCAAAGCCCCTGAGCCAGCAGGAAATGGATGCAATCTATGGATTGCCTTACATGCGCACTTATCATCCCAGCTATGAGCCGCTCGGAGGCGTGCCTGCTATCCGCGAAGTAAAGTTTTCCCTGGTAAGCAGCCGGGGATGTTTCGGCGGCTGCAATTTCTGTGCGCTGACTTTCCATCAGGGACGGATTATCCAGACGAGAAGCCATGAATCCCTCATCCGGGAAGCGCAGCTTATGACGGAAGATAAGGACTTTAAGGGCTATATCCATGACGTGGGAGGGCCTACAGCAAATTTCCGGCATCCTTCCTGTGAGAAGCAGCTCACGAAAGGCGTATGCCCGAAGAAACAGTGCCTGTTTCCAACTCCCTGTAAAAACCTGAACGTTGACCACACGGATTACCTGTCCCTGCTCCGGAAACTGCGGGAGATTCCAAAAGTGAAAAAAGTATTTATCCGTTCCGGAATACGTTTTGATTATCTGGTCTATGATAAGAATGAAGAATTCTTCCGGGAACTGGTGCAGCACCATGTAAGCGGGCAGTTAAAAGTAGCGCCTGAACATGTGGCGGATAAGGTGCTGGCGCGTATGGGAAAGCCGGAAAACTCCGTTTACCGGATGTTCTCTGAACGGTACCGGGATTTAAACAGGAAATGTGGAAAAAACCAGTTCCTTGTGCCATACCTGATGTCCTCCCATCCCGGCTCAGCTATGAAAGAGGCCGTGCAGCTGGCGGAATACCTGCGGGATTTAAAATATATGCCGGAGCAGGTGCAGGACTTTTATCCCACGCCTTCGACAATCTCCACATGCATGTATTATACAGGAGTAGACCCACGTACAAATGAAAAAGTTTATGTACCTGTCAATCCCCATGAAAAAGCAATGCAGCGTGCGTTAATCCAATACAGGAACCCGAAAAACTACGAACTGGTAGAAGAGGCATTGAAAATTGCCGGACGCACAGATTTAATCGGCTATGACAAAAAGTGCCTGATCCGTCCCAGAAAAAGCGCGTCTAAACAGAGTAAGCCGCAAAGAGACAAACCTGTAAAAAAGAAAAAAACCATACGGAATGTTCATAAAAAAAAGCGGTAGCGCAAATTCAGGAGGGAATATGAAAATAGCAATCGTAACGGGAGCGTCCTCCGGGATGGGACGGGAATTCGTAAAACAAATTTCAGAAAACTATAAATGCCTTGACGAGATATGGGTCATTGGAAGAAATGCAGACAAACTCTGCGATGTCCAAAAGGATGTCCGCATAAAACTCCGCATCCTGCCAATGAATCTGCGAAAAAAAGAGGCAATGGAACGGCTGCGCCATGCATTGGACACCCGGCAGCCCCGTATTAAAATTTTGGTAAATTGTGCGGGAATGGGAGTCATCGGAGACTTTTCCCAGCTTTCTTTGAACGCTCAGAGAGAAACCGTGCGTTTAAACTGTGAAGCGCTCACGGCAGTCACCTATGTATGCCTGCCCTACATGCACCGGAGAACACGGATTATCCAGATGTCCTCAGCGTCTGCATTTGTGCCGCAGCCGGGCTTTGCGATTTATGCCGCGTCAAAATCTTATGTATTAAGCTTTTCCAGGGCTCTGCGTGCAGAACTGAAAGACAAAGGGATTACCGTCACCTGTGTATGCCCGGGACCTGTGGACACCCCATTTTACAGACGTGCGGAAAAAATCGAAGTGATGCCTGCCTACAAAAAATGGACGATGGAAGCCCCGGCAGACGTAGTGGCAAAGGCTATCCGCGACGGGGCGGCAGGACGCAGCCTGTCCATATACGGATGGAGCATGAAGCTGTTTTTTCTATTATGTAAAATCGTCCCCCATCCCGTTATCATAGCTGCCGCCGCCCGGCTCGACACATGATAAAAAAGAAAAGGAGTACAGATGAAGATAGAAAAAGGCGAATTTGGATACATTAAGGCACAAAAGAAAAAGAGAGGGCTGATTACCTTTGGGCTGTTTGCCATTCCCATCATCATTTTCTTTACCGGGCTCTGGCAGACCGGAACGCGGCTGAACATGTTTACCTTTGTGGCAATCATGGGATGCCTGCCCGCTTCCCGCTCAGCAGTAGGATTTGTGATGATGCTGATGCAAAAATCTATGGATCCGGCTGTCTATCAGCAGATAGAAGAGAGAAGCGGAGATCTGGTGAAAGCTTATGAGCTGACGGTTTCTGCTTATGAGAAGAATACCCCCATAGACAGCCTGGTAGTGTGCGGTTACCACGTGGCGGCTTATACCAGCCGTCCGGATGCGGATACCGTGTTTGCGGAAAAGCACATCAAAGAAATCCTCAAAGGCAACGGATACCGAGCAGATGTGAAGATTTTTAAGGACTTAAAGCCTTATCTCGAACGTGTATCCTCCCTTGCAAAACAGCGGGAAACGGTCGAAAAAGACATCGTCTATACACCGAACGAATCCTACCCGGAACTTTCGCGGAGCGAGCTGGTGAAACATACGATTCTGGCAATTTCCCTTTAGGAGAAGTACATGAAAACCATTGCGATTACAAAAAATGAGGCAGGACAGCGTCTGGACAAATTTCTGGCAAAGTATTTAAACCTTGCGCCAAAAAGTTTTCTCTATAAGATGCTGCGCAAGAAAAATATTACATTAAACGGAAAAAAGGCAGACGGCAGTGAGAAAACAGCGCTTGGCGACGAAGTACAGCTGTTTTTGTCCGATGAAACAATTGAAAAATTCTCCTCTGTAAGAATCACCCCTGCTCATGGAAATCTGGATATTGTATATGAAAACGACGATATTATCCTAATAAATAAGCCCTGCGGAATGCTTTCACAGAAAGCTAAAAGTACGGACGTGTCACTGGTAGACCACCTGATTTCATATTTGATGCAAAAGGGCTGTGTGACTGAACAATCTCTTCAGGTCTTCCGTCCTTCCGTGTGCAACCGTCTGGACAGAAATACCAGCGGTATCGCAGCCGCCGGAAAATCCCTGGCCGGCCTCCAGGATATGGGTGAAATTTTCAAAAACAGAAGCTTACATAAATACTATCTCTGTCTGGTATACGGAGAAATATTAGAAGAATGCCTGGTCAAAGGGTATCTTTCGAAAAATAAAAAAACAAATACCGTGCATATTACCGCCGAAAAGCAGAACGGAGAATCACTTCCCATCTGCACGAAGTACCGCCCGGTATCCTCCGGCAGCGGGATTACGCTCCTGGAGGTGGAACTGATTACAGGGCGTTCGCACCAGATACGCGCACATCTGGCCAGTATCGGACATCCGATTTTAGGAGATGGGAAATATGGTCTTGCCGCAGTCAATGAGCAGTTCAGGCGGCGGTTCGGTCTGAAACATCAGCTTTTACACTCCTGGCGTCTGGAACTCCCGGAACTTTCAGGCGCGCTTTCGGAATTATCCTGTAAAAGCTTTACTGCCGCGCCGCCAAAACAGTTTGACAGGATTCGAAAGGAGATGGGACTTACCTATGGCAACCTGGAATTCCAGGGGGCTTCGCGGCTCCACGCTGGAAGATTTGATTAACCGCTCCAATGAGCAGTATCTTGAGAAAGGACTGGCGCTGATACAGAAAATCCCTACCCCCATCACGCCAATTAAAATTGATAAAGAGCACCGCCATATTACTCTTGCCTATTTTGACCAGAAGAGCACGGTAGATTACATCGGCGCAGTACAGGGAATTCCCGTATGCTTCGATGCAAAAGAATGTACCTCTAATACTTTCGCCCTGCAAAATATCCATGAACACCAGGTACGGTTTATGGAGCAATTTGAAAAACAGGGCGGAATTTCTTTTCTGATTATTTTTTATACGGCCAGGAACGAGTTATTTTATCTGCCCTATGCGGATATGCGCAGATTTTGGGAGAGGGCGAAAAGCGGAGGAAGAAAAAGCTTCCGTTACGAGGAATTGAACCAGGATTTCCGTATTCATTCTACAGGAGGTATACTTGTGCCTTACCTGGAAACCATTCAGAAGGATTTGGATGCCAGGGATTGACATTTTAGACCCTGTGACTTATAATGAATTTCGGTTTATTTTAATATGATACCAAATTAACACTGTGAATCATTAAAGTGAGAGGGGATACCGTATGGAACAGAGATTGCTGCATACACCGGAAGGTGTACGGGATATTTATGACGGAGAATGTGAAAGGAAGCTTACCTTACAGAACCATCTCCACGAAATTATGAAAAGATATGGTTACCGTGATATTGAAACGCCTACTTTTGAATTTTTTGACGTATTCAGCAGGGAAGTAGGAACTACTCCGTCGCGAGATTTATATAAGTTTTTTGACAGAGAAGGAAATACGCTGGTTCTGCGTCCGGATATTACTCCCTCCATTGCAAGGGCGGCTGCCAAATATTTCAACGGCGAGACAGCCCCCTTCCGTTTCTGCTATGTGGGAAATACCTTTATTAACAATTCCAGCTACCAGGGACATTTAAAAGAAACGACCCAGCTTGGCGCAGAACTAATCGGCGACAATTCCGTAGATTCTGACGCAGAAGTGATTGCCATGACAATTGAAAGCCTGTTAAGAGCAGGGCTGAAAGAATTTCAGGTGAGTATCGGGCATGCAGAATTTTTTGGAAGCCTTCTGCGTGAAGCAGGAATCCATGCAGAAGTAGCAGAGGAACTGAGACGCCTGATTTCTAATAAAAATAATTTCGGAGTAGAAGAGCTCCTTGAAGAACAACAGATTCCAGAAAACCTAAAACAGCTTTTTATTCAGCTTCCAAAGCTCTGCGGGGACATGGAGGTGCTGGAAACCGCCAGAACTATGACGCACAACGAAGGTGCTCTGGCAGCTCTTAACAGATTGGAAGAAATTTACCATATTCTGTGTATTTATGGGATAGAGCGCTATGTATCCTTTGATTTGGGAATGCTGAGTAAATATATGTATTATACCGGAGTGATTTTCCGGGCATATACCTTCGGTACCGGAGACGCGGTAGTCAAGGGCGGGCGCTATGACGGCCTTCTGGGACACTTTGGAAAAGAAGCGCCGGCCATTGGCATGGTAGTCGTAGTCAACCAGCTTTTAAATGCACTGGAGCGGCAGAAAATTGCCGTCCCATCAGCAAAAACACCTGTTTTGCTGCATTACTCTAAAGAAAACAGAGAAGAAACACTGCGCAAAGCTGATGCAATGAGACGTGAGGGCATCTATGTCGCCCTTGTACCGGAACGATAGGGAGGACTGGAAGATGAGATACCTGACATTTGCACTGGGAAAGGGGCGGCTGGCAAAGACGGCTCTGGATTTGTTTGAAAAGATTGGGATTACCTGTGAAGAGATGAAAGATAAGGACTCCCGGAAACTGATTTTTGTAAATGAAGAACTGAAATTGAAGTTTTTCCTGGCAAAAGGTCCCGATGTGCCTACCTATGTAGAATATGGTGCGGCGGATATCGGAATTGTGGGAGAGGACACTATCATGGAAGAGCAGCGGAAGCTCTATGAGGTACTGGATTTGGGATTCGGCAAATGCCGGATGTGCGTGTGCGGTCCCGCTTCAGCAAAGGAATTGCTGCTGCATCAGGAACAGATACGCGTGGCAACGAAATATCCCCGGATTGCAAAGGATTATTTTTATAATAAAAAGCATCAGACAGTGGAAATCATTAAACTTAACGGCTCCATTGAACTGGCTCCCATTGTCGGCCTCTCCGAAGTTATCGTTGACATCGTAGAGACAGGAACTACGCTCCGTGAAAACGGACTGGAGGTACTGGAGGAAGTATGCCCTCTTTCAGCAAGAGTCGTAGTAAACCAGGTGAGTATGCGGATGGAAAACGAGAGAATCACAAAAATTCTGACAGACCTAAAGTCTGTGCTGTAAAGGAGAAACTATGCGCACGATTAAATTAACAAAAGAAACAAAACAGAATCTACTGCGTGACCTTTTAAAAAGAAGCCCCGCTAGCTATGGAGAATATGAAGGAAAGGTTGCGGATATCGTAAATGCCGTGCGGGAAAAGGGCGATGCCGCTGTATTTGAATTTACGGAGCGTTTTGACAAAGCGAAACTTACCGCTGAAAGTATCCGTGTGACAGAGGATGAGCTGCAGGCAGCCTACGCACAAGTTTCACCGGAACTTCTGGAAGTTATCCGGAAGGCTCTTATAAACATCCGCAGCTACCATGAAAAGCAGAAGCGTTACAGCTGGTTTGACAGCCAGCCAAACGGAACCATGCTGGGACAGAAGATTTCACCTCTGGCGAAAGTAGGAGTGTATGTACCCGGAGGAAAGGCCGTCTATCCCTCCTCGGTACTTATGAATATTGTTCCGGCAAAAGCCGCCGGCGTGGGAAAGATTGTGATGGCAACTCCCTGCGGGAAAGAGGGAAAAGTGAATCCAAACACACTGGTAGCCGCACATGAGGCCGGAGCGGACGAAATCTATAAAGTGGGCGGTGCACAGGCGATTGCCGCGCTGGCTTTCGGAACAGAGAGCATCCCGAAAGTCGACAAAATTGTAGGTCCCGGGAATATCTACGTAGCTCTGGCAAAAAAAGCCGTTTATGGGCACGTAAGTATTGACTCGATTGCAGGCCCCAGTGAAATCCTGGTGCTGGCAGACGAGAGCGCAAATCCCCGTTTCATAGCGGCAGACCTCTTATCTCAGGCAGAGCATGACGAGATGGCAAGCGCGATTCTGATCACTACAAGCGAGGAACTTGCACGCAGGGTATCCGAAGAAATCGACAAGTTTACAGAAGTCCTTTCAAGAAAAGAGATTATCCTGAAATCCCTTGATAATTACGGCTATATCCTGCTGGCAGACAACATGGAGGAAGCCATTGACGCGGCAAATGAAATCGCATCGGAACACCTGGAAATCGTCACAAAAGAACCGTTCCAGGTAATGACGAAAATCCAGAATGCAGGAGCCATTTTCATCGGCGAATACAGCAGCGAACCTCTGGGCGACTATTTCGCCGGTCCGAACCATGTGCTGCCCACAAATGGGACGGCGAAATTCTTCTCACCCCTGTCAGTGGATGATTTCGTCAAGAAATCCAGCATCATTTATTATTCACGTGAAGCGTTAGAGCCTGTCTGCGAGGATATCATAAAGTTTGCCGAGGCAGAGCAGCTGACCGCACATGCGAATTCTATCCGTGTGCGTTTTGAAAAGTGAGGTGTATCATGGCAGAGCGTATAGCAACCATAGAAAGAAACACAAAAGAGACAAAAATCCGGCTCACACTCAACCTTGATGGGACAGGGATATGTAAAGCCGAGTCCGGCATTCCATTTTTTGACCATATGCTTTCCGGCTTTGCAAGACATGGGCTGTTTGATTTGGATGCGCAGATTCAGGGCGATACGGAAATTGATTCCCACCACACGATAGAAGACACGGGAATCGTACTGGGCGAAGCGATTCGGAAAGCAGCAGGAGATAAAGCAGGCATCGTGCGCTATGGCAGTGCATTACTGCCCATGGATGACTCCCTGATACTCTGCGCGGTAGATTTATCCGGCAGGCCGTATCTGTCTTTTGACTGCGGTTATACGGTTGAAAAAATAGGAACTCTGGATACGGAAATGATTCATGATTTCTTTTATGCCGTTTCCTATTCTGCAGCGATGAACCTGCATATTAAAAAAATCTCAGGCTTTAACAACCACCATATTGCCGAAGGTACTTTTAAGGCATTTGCAAAGGCCCTTGATGCCGCAGTCGCATATGATGCGCGCATCAGCGGCGTATTATCAACGAAAGGGACATTATAAATGATGAAAAATAAAAAACTGGCATCTTATATTTTTATCCGGGACGGAAAAGCCGTCAGTGGGCTTTCTGATGATGAACCGTGGGAGGGCGGCAATGCGGCAGAGCTGGCACAACATTACAGCAACCATGGCGCAGATGAAATCGTGGTGTTTGATTTATCTGAGGACGATACTTCCCATGAGGAGTCACTCCTGCTGATAAAGGAAATGTCCAGATGCGTTGATATCCCTATTGCAGGGGGCGGAAATGTACGGCGCATGGAAGATGTAAAAAAACTAATCTATGCCGGGTGCCGCAAGGCGTTCCTGAATTTTTCCAAACCCGAAAATGTGGAACTGCTTCCGGAGGTTTCCAGACGTTTTGGAAAAGAGAAAATTGCTGTGTGTGCCGGAAGCCTGACAGAACTTTTCGCCAACAAAGAGGCTATTGAAACCTATGCGGATGAAGTGCTGCTGCTGGCAGACAGTGTGCATGTAAATGAAGCATGTAAAGCAGTAAGCGTCCCTGTTATGCCTGTAGTGGTGCGCGCAGATTCCGGCGGAATCTTAAATCTCTTGGGCGTTGAAAACGTTTCCGGAGTATGCGCACGGGCGCTTTCGGAGCGGAGTACAGATTTCATGGGTTTGAAGCTCCTGGCGAAAGAAAAAGGGATTCCCGTAAACACTTTTGAGAGCAGTATGCGGTGGGCAGAATTTAAGACAAATGAAAATGGGCTGGTGCCGGTAGTCGTGCAGGACTATAAGACCATGGAAGTGCTGATGGCAGCATATATGAACCGGGAAGCTTTTGAAAACACTATCCGCACTGGAAAAATGACCTACTGGAGCCGCAGCCGGAATGAGCTGTGGGTAAAAGGACTGACTTCGGGACATTTTCAATATGTACGCCAGCTCTCCATTGATTGTGACAATGATACGATTCTGGCAAAAGTTGTGCAGATAGGCGCAGCCTGCCACACTGGGAATAAAAGCTGCTTTTACCGTGATTTAGTGAAAAAAGATTACGATGAGACAAATCCTATGACGGTATTTGAAAATGTATTCTCCGTAATCCTGGACAGGAAAGAACATCCAAAAGAAGGTTCCTACACTAATTATTTATTTGATAAAGGCATCGATAAAATCCTCAAAAAAGTTGGAGAAGAGGCTACGGAAATCGTGATTGCCGCAAAGAATCCAAACCCGGAAGAGATAAAATACGAGATTTCTGATTTCCTCTACCATGTGATGGTACTCATGGCAGAAAAAGGCGTAACCTGGGAAGACATTACAAAGGAATTGGCACAGAGGTAAAAATACAGGAAAGGAATTGCTGGAAATGACTGGTGAAGAACGAAGAAAACAGCTTATCCAAATATTAGCGGACAGTGAAAAGCCCGTATCCGGCGTATCCCTTGCCAAACAGCTTCATGTCAGCCGGCAGGTCATCGTACAGGATGTGGCGCTGCTCCGGGCGAATGGCTGCGAAATCTTTTCCGCAAGCCGCGGATATCTTCTGCACGCGAAAAACGACGCCAGCCGTATCTTTAAAGTGCTTCACTCAGACGAAGAGGTAGAAGAAGAGCTGACAATGATTGTAGACTTAGGCGGGCGGATACAGGATGTATTTGTCTATCATAAAGTATACGGAGTCGTCCGGGCTGATATGAATATCCGTTCCCGGAAAGATATCCGTACCTTTATGGAAGGCATCATTTCCGGCAATTCCAGCCTGCTCAAAAATGTGACATCCGGTTATCACTATCACACCGTATTTGCCGATGACGAGCAAAGCCTTGATGTGATTCAGGAGAGCTTGCAGAACCGGGGATTTCTTGCCAGACTGCAAGACTATGAGCCGGTTGACTTCCGCGGACAGTAATCCGGATACAGGGAAAATCCGGGGCGGCTTGCAGAGACTTGGAAAATCTGCTAAAATAGGAGAAGAGGAGAGGTTACTTAAGACTGCGAAAGGGGAGATCTATTCTGCGGAAGATAACAACAAAGGGGTTAAAACTGTTTCTTTTGACCAGCTGCCTGCTGGCTGCATCATTTGCATTGCCTTCCAAAATTGCTTATGCAGCGGAAAACGGATGGGTAATTGAAGGCAGCGCACATTATTATTACAAAAATGGCATACAGGTTCGGGGATTACAGAAGATTGGAAAATACAAGTATTATTTTCATCTGAAAACCGGAAAGATGCTAAAAAGCAAGTGGAAACAAATTGACAATAACTACTACTTTTTCAAATCCAACGGACGAATGGCAAAAAACCAGTGGATTAGCAAAAAATACTATGTAGATTCCAAAGGCGTGCGCGTCACCAATCGCTGGATAAAGAACAAATTCGTTGGTGAGGACGGCCGCTGGATTAAAAACTTTAAAGGCGGCTGGCAGCAAATCGGCGGAAAGTGGTACTATTATACTTCCAAAGGCAAAAAAAAGACCGGATGGCTTACATATAAGGGCAGCCGCTATTATCTGGATGCAAACGGTGTCCGCGTGACAAAAATGCAGCGCATTAAGAAAAAAGATTACTATTTTACCAAAAAGGGCGTACTGCAAAACAACGGCTGGGTCAAAACCGGTAAGTGGTATTATCACGCAGATGCAAAAGGTATTCTGGATACCAGGGAGCGTATCAACGCAAAATCTATGTACGCTGCTACACAGATAGAATATAATACCGGAACCTTGAAAATACGGCTGCAGAGGTTCCAAAACTACGGTACCACTTACTGGACGGCACGGGTTACAATTTCCAATATCAGCCAGATGAGAGCGGCTCTTTCTTACGGTACCTATGGCGGCACCCGTCAGACAACTTCCAATGCCGTAGCACAGAACCGGGCAGTGATCGGAATCAACGGAAGCGCATTTTCCTATTCATCAGGTAAACCGGGATTTGACGCTGTCATGCTGAAAAACGGAACGATATACAATAAGGCGCTGGGAACCAGCTATTCACTGATGGCAATTTCACGGGACGGAACTATGTTCAGCCCTTCTCAGGGACTAAGTGCAGTGCAGCTAAAAAAAGGCGGCGTCCGTGATACTTTCAATTTCGGTCCTATTCTGCTTCGGGACGGAAAGCCCGCCTCCCTTTACGACCAGGGATATCCGCAGGTTTATGCCAGCCCGGACATGACCGGACCATATCCCCGCTCTGCGGCAGGAATGATCCGTCCGGGAGAATACGTACTTCTGGTATGCAATGCGCCGGGGCTTACCCTGGCTCAGATGCGTACGATTTTCCGTCAGCACGGCTGTACTTACGCTTACAATATGGACGGAGGCGGTTCGGCCACAATGGCTTACCGCGGTTACATTATGAACAATCCGACAGACGGTACAGAACGCCCTTGCGGAGACTTTCTGCTGTTTAGTGAATAAACATGAAAAATACCCTCATGGCAAACGCTGTGAGGGATTTTTTATAGGAACTTCACTATATTTTTATGATATTTGCATAATGCTTCCTGCATTTCAATATTTTTTTTGTTGAAAAAAAACAGCGTCTGCACTATAATCATAGTATATAGTTAAATATTAAGGTTTAGCAGCCCGTAGGAACGGCATGAAGTTTTTACATAAATGGCGGACTGCTCAAAGAAAGGAGTGAGCAAGCATCTATGAAACAAACAGGCAAAAAGATTCTGCCCCGGCTGCTGGCATTGGTATTAGCATTTTCATTGCTTCCGGTTCAGGTGCTCTCAGCTGCGGTTTGCCTGCCCGCCGTATCTGAAGCACAAACAGAACTAAAAGACACAGAGCCACTTCCTGCCGATGTGTCAGTTTCTTCGGAAAAAGCAGAAACTGACGCAGAAAAAAGCACAGACGCAACGGAAACAGAGACAGAAAGTACAACAAAAACAGCTGCGGAAACAGAGGGGACAGAAACGGAAAATGCAGCAGAAACAGTTGCGGAAACAAAGGGGACAGAGACAGAAAGCAGCTGTGAACCCGAAACAGCTGTAAACGCCGGAAAAAAACAAAAATCCTCTTATCAACTCAATATTACCCACAGGCTCAGATTTTATGCAGACGGTATTATGAAGCAATTAGATGAGAAGGAAGTTTTTAAACTTACCGAAGATAATTTCAAAAATGGTTCATACGATTTATCACAGCACATTTTTCACCGTGAGGAATTATCGGCGCAGATTCAGGGCAGCCCTCAGCTAAATATTAAAAATTTAAAAGCGGATGCAACCTGTAATATTGTTATCCTTTACACGGTCAAAAGCGGATACAAAGCAGTTCTTAAGGACAGCCCGGCAGCCGGCAGCAGCAATGTGCGGCCACGAAGCATATACCAGGGCAGATTTGAAACCGTACAGTTTATACCCGCAAAAAGCATTACGCTGACGATTCAGTATTTGTATTCTAATACCGGAGGCATGGCAGGGGTAAAAGCAGCAGATACCGATAAAATTGAGCTGTTTCCAGACACATCCGGCCATGCGTCTTTAAAAAACTGGTCAGTTCCCCACTATATTCCTGCTTCGGGCAATACCGGAAGTAAAAATTCAAATCTGAATGGTTTCCGTGTAGTACTGAATCCTTCTCCACTAAATCAGTTCCTGGCAGTTCCGCCCACAGGCAAAGAAACACCGGAACAGATTCAAGAGGCGCTTGCCAGGGGAGATTATAACCTGAAAGAAGGAGTTGATACGGATAGTCCGGAATATCAAAATGCCTGGGCACAGGCCCGCCGTGTATCCATTAACGGCGCAGAGTTTTCCTACACTGCCCCTGCCATGTACGGCGGTCCTGCCGGGGATGAGAATGCCTATACCTTAAGTGTCTCCGGCCTGACGCAGGATATGACAGTGACCGTGTATTATCGGCGTGACACAAGCAGCTATACGGTACGCCACCTTATTCCAAAAAACAATATAGAAAATCCCGACATTACCGTAAGTGATGACTGGCAGGTTTACCAAAACAATGGCACCGTCTATGAACTTACAGAGCAGGGCCGGGTCGGCGCCATGACGAAAGCCAGATCAATAGATATTACCGGATATAAGGTTGTACATTTCTCCCAGGTGCCAATTGCTTCCGATGATTCTACCGTTGTCAATATTTACTACATGCCGGAATCCATCCGGATCATCTTTTATACAGACGACGTCTACATTGACCGCCAGCAGGTTCCTGTAGGACAGTATGTAGATTTCAGTAATTTTTATGATGAAGCAGCATATAAGAGAGCAAATGACCTGCCTGCTGATAAATCAATCAAAAAAGGTTACAGGCTCACCGGCTGGCAATACCAGATAAAAGGGAGCAATCCTGCTGAATATGCAGATGTACCGCTTAACGACAGCCATAAACTGCAATTGACAAAAGACTTTATAGATAACGCTGAAATTATTTCCAGCGTAGAAGCACAGGATATCCTTGTTCTGCGGTTTGTGCCGAAATGGGAGAAAATTACCACCTCCATCCGTGTAGTATTCTGGACAGAAAATCTAAATGGGCAAGATGTCCGGGTTACTGACACTGCGCTGGACGGCACAAAAGAAGAAAATGGGGAAATTGTGCACCAGAATCCAAATATGGACACATCTTTCAGTAATGTTGGTTCCTTTACGCTGGACAATATGTTTGAAACAGGAGAATCACTGATAGAGCAGAACGGGAAATTGGTTCAGAAACTCCAGGCCGAAATTGACAGCCAATTTACCCGGCAGATGGGAGTTGTACCTGACAGTACAATAAGCGATATTACCGGATATGAAAGTCCTATGAAAATTTCTGACTTCTATGAACCATGCAAGGAGAACCCCTATACTATCCTGGTTGAATCTGTTAAAGGAGGTAATATATCAGAAGATACAACGCAGACAACTGCAGCTGCTAATGGAAGCACGCTGGTTTATGTATACTATACACGGAAAGTGTATACGCTGGATTTTATTTATTACTTTCCTTCCAGTACTGCAGGCGGAGACGCTTCCTGTGTCCGCGCCTCAAATGATACCGCATGGTTCATCAGCAATTGGAGCAGATTTCCCGACGAAAATCCCGGAAACTGGTATGATATTCCAATAGAAAATCTAGAAGGTGTTCCTATGATAAAGACCATAGAAGCCAAATATGGGGCAAGTCTTTTGGGAACCTGGCCGGAGGAGCTCGAAACTTTACAGACCCGTAATGAAAATGCCCTGAGAATTTCCTGGACAACAACAGCAGGACTGCATAATGCACATGGAAGAAAAGGCCGGAATAACGGCTGCATTCCCGGTTCCTATGCTTCCATGGGTGCGAGTATCATTGCAGATCCTAAAAATCCGGCAAAAAAGCATTCCATAATTGCTTTTTGGAAGACATATTTTAACAGTTATCGCTATAATTATTGTTATGAAGTTCCTGGACTGACACAATCGCAGCTCGGAACGGCCGTAAAAATCTATGATGGCGCGCCAAAAGACACTACTATGAGCCCGGAAGAACAAACTCGGAGAAATACCATTTACCTGGTTCCCCAGGATAATCAGATATTCCGCAGATATGGTTTTACAGATTTACTGGAAGTCAATTATACAGGCGGACAAATCATTTATCCGGACGATGCCGGATACAATCCTAACGGAAACCTGTATTACGCGGTACGTGTCTATAACAATAATTATTATGCGATTGCCCGGCGCGCAAATGCTGCAGCCGCAATGGCAATCAATGCACAAAACGTAAGCATCCGTCCTCATTTGGAAGCAGTTAACCAGACGGCCGATCACAGTTCGGAGCTTAACAGCAGCGACGGTTCTTACAGCAATGGATATAGCACTTTAGAAAATCCTTATGATATTTATTTTTATTACACCCGTGACAGATACACAATTACTTATTTATCGGATGAATCAACAGAAATCGGCCAAATTGAGCTGCCTTATGGGACAACACTTTCCAAAACAAAATATGCATTTGATCTTAATTACAAAAAGACGAATGGAGATTATGCGCAGTCAGATTCAAATCCTGACGGATGGTCTCTGCTTATAAAGGGTGCAGAAAACACAGCAGATAAACAGGTATCCTCCACGCTTCCGGTATGTACCAAACGTGCAGCTGACGGAACAAAAATCTGGCTATTTAAAGGATGGGCTCTTGGTCCTGCCGGAACGCGGATGATGCAGTGGGAAGATAACGCCCGAAACCTGACTCCGATTCTGGACAGCAATCTGCTCCTGTATTCTGCATGGATGGCTCCCACGTACAAAGTGACCTTTGATTTTAACGGAGGTACTTTAATTCCGGGAAACAACGCCGCCGTAAATCAATATATTTCAGCAAACCAGAGCTTTGTCAGCAGCGGCCAGATTCCGCGTCTGACAAGAACCGGACATATACTGGACGGCTGGATTATCACCCGGCGCGGTACGGCATCCGGCACCATGATAGACGAAAATGCGGACACTCCGTTTAAATTTGACCAGCCTGTCACCAGCGATTTGCAGGTGCAAGCAGTATGGGAACCGACCAGTGAAGTACCCATTCAATATACGATAAGATATCTGGTAAAAGACACTGATATTAAAGTCAGGGAAGATAAGCAGATGTCCGGCCTGTTCCTGTCAGGCACTACGGTGTGGGAAGATGCGGCTCCGCCTACAGTACCCGCATATTTAGACTATATCCCCACAGAGCAAAAGGTATCTGTAAAGCTGGATTCCGTTCATCAGGACAAGAATATCATTACTTTTTATTATGCCGCGCCCGGCATGGGGCAGTATACCGTAGAATTCATAAACTATGAAACAAAGAGCCAGCCAGGCGTCCAGCCCGTGTACACCCGTGTTGAAAACGGCGCAGCAGACCAGTCGGCTGTGTATCCGACACATGCTGATTTTCAAGCGCTCAGCCAGCGAGGATACCGCCTGGTTGATGAAACGGGGAAAGATGTGGCAGATGCTTCGCATCTCCAGTCTCTGGAACGGATTGACGGAAAAGAAAACATCTTCACTTTCTATGTAAAACCGATTACGTATACGATTACTTACCTCGGAGTGGAAGATTATCTTTCTGCCGGAAACAAGCTGGATAATAAAACAGTTTACACCGTTACATCCCCCGACTTTAAACTAGTGAATCCTACACGCTATACAAAAGATGGTAAAACTTATGAATTTCTCGGCTGGAGCCTCGGAAACGGCACAACAGAAATTACAGAAAAAGCAAACCAAATTTCAAAGGATATTGTTGTTGAAACCGGTTCTACCGGGCATCTTGTCTTTGTTGCAAATTGGAATCCGGCGGTATATACGGTTACCTTCAAGCCAGGGAAACATGGCAGCCTGTCCGGCAAGAAGAAATTTGAGGGTATCAATGAAGGCGCCATCGTGTCAGAAAGCGGCGTCACAGTGCCGGACGTCAAGCCAAAAACAGGATACCGTTTCGTTGGATGGTCATACAACGGTGACGGCAGCGGAACATTGTATTCCAGTGCAAAAATACTGAAGATGAAAGTTACAAGCCATATGGTATTTACCGCACAGTATAAAACTGCCAAATCGTCCGGCGGCGGTAAAAAGCCCACTGCTTCAGAAAAACCAAAAGACACCGAAAAACCGAAAGAAACGGACAAAAACAAAAACTCCACAAAATCAGGCACTTCGAAAACCCCTGTGCTCACCGGAGTAATCTCCCGTACAGCGTCCCGCTCACCGGAAACCGGAGACGGCACAGAACTCCTTTTCTGGATGCTGTTATTCACAGGTTCGCTGCTTGGAGCAAGCATTCTGCTGGTCTCCAGAAAACGGAAAACTGTCTGAGATTTAAAATCCAGGGAATCTGCATCTTGCAGACCACCCTGGATTTTATTTTTTATGGTATAGGTTTTTGAGGGAATCTCTGATATAATAGGAAAAGCATCTATGTAAAGCAGTATTTTTATAAATGAAAGGAACAACATGAGAAAATTGACTTTGAATGATGAAATATTACTGCAAATCGAAAAGCCCGCCCGTTACATCGGCAATGAAGTAAATTCCGTGATGAAAGACCCTTCCAAAGTAGACGTGCGCTTCGCGATGTGCTTTCCCGACGTATATGAAATCGGTATGTCGCATCTGGGGATACAGATTATTTATGATATGCTAAACAGGCGTGATGATATCTGGTGTGAGAGAGTATATTCTCCCTGGACAGATTTGGACAAACTCATGCGCAAAAAGAAGATTCCCCTGTTTGCCCTGGAATCCCAAAGTCCCATCACAGACTTTGATTTTCTGGGAATTACCATTCAATACGAAATGTGTTACACCAACATTTTGCAGGTTCTGGACTTGAGCGGGATTCCACTGTTGGCAAAAGAGCGGGACGAAGACGCGCCCATTGTTATTGGAGGCGGCCCATGTACCTACAACCCGGAACCTCTGGCTGACTTCTTTGATATTTTCTATATCGGAGAAGGAGAGACTGTTTATTTTGATTTGATTGATTTATATAAGGAATATAAGCAGAAAAGACTTGGCAGGAAAGCATTCCTGCATGAAGCTGCAAAGATTCCGGGAATCTATGTGCCGTCCATGTACCGGGTTTCCTACAAAGAGGATGGAACCATCGCCTCCTTTGAACCTATTTATGAAGATATCCCTGCACGGATTGAAAAGCAAATTGTTATGGAACTGACAGATACCTATTACCCGGAAGCTCCGGTGGTTCCTTTTATCAAGGCCACACAGGACAGAGTCGTTCTGGAAATTCAGCGCGGCTGTATCCGGGGATGCCGTTTCTGCCAGGCGGGAATGATTTACCGCCCCCTGCGTGAGAAAGATTTGCCGGTATTAAAAAACTTTGCACGGAACATGCTGAAAAATACGGGACATGAAGAAATTTCCCTCAGTTCTTTAAGTTCCAGTGACTATTCAAATTTAGAAGGCATCGTAAATTTCCTAATTGATGAATTTAAAGGTCAGGGCATCAATGTTTCGCTGCCGTCCCTGCGCATTGACGCCTTTTCCCTGGATGTGATGAGCAAGGTGCAGGACGTGCGCAAAAGCAGCCTGACCTTTGCACCGGAAGCCGGCTCTCAGAGACTGCGCGACGTCATCAACAAAGGACTAACCGAAGAAGTTATCTTAAACGGAGCCGGACAGGCATTTGAAGGCGGCTGGAATCGGGTAAAACTATACTTTATGCTGGGGCTTCCCACAGAGACAGAAGAGGATATGAAAGATATCGCGCGCCTGGCAGACAAAGTTGCCAGACGCTATTATGAAATCCCAAAAGAGCAGCGGAACGGCAAGTGCCAGATTACGGTAAGCACATCCTTTTTTATTCCTAAACCGTTTACGCCTTTCCAGTGGGCGCCTATGAATACAAAAGAAGACTTTCTCGGAAAAGCGAAAGTTGTTAATCAGGAAGTAAAAGAACAGTTGAACAAAAAAAGTATCAAATACAATTGGCATGAAGCCGATGTATCCGTGCTGGAGGGCGTGCTTGCAAGAGGCGACCGGAAAATTGGGAAAGTTATCCTGCGCGCTTATAAAAAAGGTTCCCTATATGATGCATGGGGTGAAAATTTTGATAACGAATTGTGGATGTCTTCCTTTGCAGAAGCAGGAATAGACCCTGATTTCTATGCGATGAGAAACCGGGACAAATCTGAAATCCTGCCCTGGGATTTTATTGACTGCGGCGTGACAAAGAAGTTTCTGTGGAATGAATGGGAGCGCGCGCAAAAAGGACAGATAACCCCAAACTGCCGTATGGGATGCTCCGGATGCGGCGCAAAATCTTACGGAGGTGGTGTGTGCTATGAAGATTAGAATAAAATTTTCCAAACACGGCGTTATGAAATTTATCGGCCATCTGGATATTATGCGCTATTTCCAGAAAGCTATCCGCAGGGCAGAGATTCCGATCCGTTTTACGGAAGGTTTCAGCCCCCATATGGTGATGTCATTTGCATCCCCCCTTGGCGTAGGATTGACCAGCGACGGAGAATATATGGATATCGAGGTAAATGAGACAATTTCTTCTAAGGAAGCCGTCAGGCGTCTGAACCAGGTTATGGTTGAAGGAATGCAGGTATTGAGTTACCGGAAAATTCCAGAAGGAAAAGCAAGCAATGCGATGTCGCTGGTAGCGTTCGCCGACTATACCGTCACATTCCGCGAAGGAAAAGAACCATGTACCGGCTGGAAAGAACGGCTGTCTGAATTTGCATCCCTTCCAGCTATCTTAATCCTGAAAAAAAGCAAAAAAAGCGAAAAAGAAGTAGATATCCGTCCAATGATTCAGGAACTCCACCTACAGGAAAACGGGAAAATTTTCATGCGTTTGTCCTCAGGCAGCGCCAGTAACTTAAAGCCAGAACTGGTAATGGAAGCTTTCTCTGCTTATCTTGGTGCCGAGCAGGAACCTTATAGCCTTCTGGTCAACCGTATAGACCTGTACGATGAACATATGATATCGCTGGAAGAACTGGGGGAAGAAATTGGAGAGTAAACTGATTGTAGTCAAAAAAGACCGCCGGATTTTTACGGCTCTGACAGAAAACGGGAAAGTATGCGCCCTGTCCTGTTATGGAGAAGAAGAGCAGCCCCTTCTCGGAAATATTTATATCGGGCGGGTGCAAAAAGTAGTCAAGAATATTGGAGCGGCTTTTATTGAGATTGAAAAAGGGTTCCCGTGTTATTATCCGCTGAACGACTGCGAAACGCCTGTTTATACAAAAAAAATCAATTCTCCCTCCATGACGGCGGGAGATGAGGTACTGGTTCAGGTCAACCGCGAAGCTCACAAAACAAAGCCGCCTTCACTCACCACAAACCTGAATTTCACTGGAAAATACCTAGTGCTTACCACTGGAGCGCTGCGCATCGGAGTTTCTGCAAAATTAGACGGTGAAACAAGAACCCGTTTAAAAACACTGATTAGCGAAATTGCTGGGGGAAAATATGGATTCATCGTCCGCACAAATGCAAAAGACGCCCGGGAAAATGAAGTTTTGAAAGAAGCAGATTACCTGATTTCTCTCTGTGAAGATACAATAGAAAAGGCAAAATACCGGAGCGCCTTCACCCAAATCTATCAAACAGCCTCTCCCTGGCTTTCCCAGCTCCGCGACACTTATGGAAGCGGACTGTCCATTGTGACAGACGATGAAAAGCTGTATGGACAAATGCACGAGTATCTACAGACTATGCAGCCGGAAGATTTGCCGAGGCTTTCCATGTACAAGGACAAGCTGCTGCCACTCTCCAAACTTTACTGCCTGGAAAAAGCGCTGAAAGATGCCCTGAGCGAACATGTATGGCTGAAATCCGGCGCTTACCTTGTAATTCAGCCTACAGAAGCCCTGACTGTTATTGACGTAAATACCGGCAAATACGAAAGTAAAAAGAAGAAGCAGGACGCCTTTTTGAAAATAAATCTTGAAGCCGCACAGGAAATTGCAAGACAACTGCGGCTCCGGAATCTGTCAGGAATCATTGTCGTGGACTTTATCAATATGAATGCCGCAGAAGATAAAGAAACGCTGATGCAGACGCTAAAGGAATTCCTGCGCCATGATCCGGTAAAAACCGTTCTGGTAGACATGACTGCTTTAAACCTGGTAGAAATTACCCGAAAAAAAGTGCGAAAATCCCTGGCAGAGCAGGTAGGGATAAAAAAGCAAAATCAGTAGTTGACGCAATTTGGAGAATATGCTAGAATACAAAAGATGCCGCTTAAAGAGGTTTAAGCGCTATGCCCATAGGAGGATAGCCACCGTATTTAGCGAGTAATGATAATAGGAGGTGCCATATGTACGCAATTATTGCAACAGGTGGTAAACAGTACAAAGTAGCCGAAGGCGATATCATTAACGTAGAAAAGCTTGGAGTGGAAGCAGGTGAGACTGTAACATTCGACCAGGTACTTGCAGTGAGCAATGACGGACTGAAAGTCGGCGCTGATGTAGCCGGCGCAACAGTAACTGCCAGCGTGGTTAAGAACGCTAAGGCAAAAAAAGTAATTGTTTACAAGTACAAGAGAAAAACCGGATATCACAAGAAAAACGGTCACAGGCAGCAGTACACCCAGGTTAAGATTGAAAAAATTAACGGTTAATCTATATGATTACCATTGAGATTCATAAAATCGAAAACCAATACAGCGGGTTTCTTTCTAGCGGACATGCCGGGTATGCAGATGACGGATACGATATCATCTGTGCGGCAGTATCTGTACTTACTGTAAATACCATCAATTCCATTGAGACATTTACCGGCGATCCTTTTTCTGTCCGACAGGAGGACGGGCTGGTGGAGTTAGTTCTGGAGGGGACGGTTTCAGAGAAAACTTCGCTGCTTCTGGATTCTATGATTCTGGGTTTGCAGGAAATTCAAAACAGTTACGGTAATGAGTATATTGAACTGATATTCAAGGAGGTGTAGACAATGATGACAATGAACCTTCAGATTTTTGCCCATAAAAAGGGTGTTGGTTCTACAAAGAACGGCAGAGATTCTGAGTCAAAAAGATTAGGAGCAAAGAGAGCTGACGGACAGTTCGTAAAGGCTGGAAATATTCTTTACAGGCAGCGCGGAACAAAGATTCATCCGGGCGTTAATGTTGGACGCGGCGGCGATGATACTTTATATGCTTTAGTTGACGGCGTTGTAAGATTCCAGAGAAAAGGAAGAGATAAGAAACAGGTTTCTATCGTTCCGGTTTCAGAGTAAGCAGATGCGGCTTCAAATCAATTTGGTTTGAAGCCCTTTTATATAGAAGGAGATTATGTATGTTTGCAGACAGAGCCAAAATCTTTATCCGCTCAGGAAAAGGCGGAGACGGCCATGTAAGCTTCCGGCGGGAGCTGTACGTTCCGGCAGGCGGTCCTGACGGCGGAGACGGCGGAAAAGGCGGAGATATTATCTTTGAAGTGGATAAAGGCATGACGACTCTCGCTGATTACCGGCACCGCGGAAAATTTTGTGCCGGCGACGGTGAACCGGGAAACAAGAAACGCTGCCACGGAAAAAACGGCAATGACCTGATTCTGAAAGTGCCTGAAGGAACAATAATCAAAGAATCAGAATCAGGCAAAGTAATTGCAGATATGTCCGGCGGGAATAGCCGCCAGGTCATCCTAAGGGGTGGAAGAGGCGGCCAGGGAAACATGCATTATGCTACAGCAACGATGCAGGCGCCCAAATATGCCCAGCCAGGCCAAAGCGCCCGGGAGCTCTGGGTAAACCTGGAGCTGAAAGTGATTGCGGATGTAGGGCTTGTAGGATTTCCGAATGTAGGAAAATCCACCTTGCTTTCCCGTGTAACAAATGCACAGCCCAAAATCGCGAACTACCATTTTACAACCCTTAACCCGAATCTGGGCGTTGTAGACTTGGAGGGGGGAAGGGGATTTATCATTGCAGATATCCCCGGACTGATTGAAGGCGCTTCCGAAGGCGTCGGACTGGGACACGAATTTCTCCGCCACATCGAACGTACCAGGGTCATCATCCACATGGTAGATGCAGCATCCACCGAAGGCCGTGACCCTGTTGACGACATTTATAAAATTAACGAAGAGCTGCGGGCATACAATCCTGAAATCGCCGAACGTCCACAGGTCATTGCCGCCAACAAAATTGATGCTCTTTATGTTGGAGACGAGGATCCGATTCAGCGTATCCGGGATGAGTTTGAGCCAAAGGGAGTAAAAGTATTCGCCATTTCCGCCGTCAGCGGCAAAGGACTAAAAGAACTTTTATACCAGGTACGGGAAATTTTGGACAATCTCCCACAGGAAACAGTAGTATTCGAGCAAGAATTCTTTCCGGAAGATATGGCAATCGACAGTAATCTGCCTTATACGGTAGAAAAATCAACCGAAGAAGAGAATACTTATATTGTCGAGGGGCCCAAGATAGAAAAAATGCTGGGTTATACAAATCTTGATTCTGAAAAAGGCTTTGCTTTTTTCCAGAAATTCTTAAAAGAAACAGGAATCCTGGATGAGCTGGAAACAGCAGGCATTCAGGAAGGCGACACTGTCCGCATGTACGGACTGGCGTTTGATTATTATAAGTAAGATAGAAACGAGGGAAAAACATGACAAGCAAACAGAGAGCCTATCTGAAAAGCCTGGCAATGACTATGGAACCCATTTTTCAGATTGGAAAAGGAAGTCTGACTCCGGAAATTACACACGCAATTTCCGAAGCACTGGAAGCCCGGGAACTGATTAAACTAAACGTACTAAAAAACTGTCTGGATGATCCTAAAGCATTGGCTGAAATAGTAGCTGAACGCACCCGTTCCCAGGTTGTACAAGTTATCGGCAAGAAAATTGTCCTATACAAACCCGGCAAAGGGGACAAGAAAAAAATCATGCTGCCACTGTAAAGTGAGGAAAAATTATGAGTAAAGATTCCCGCAGAAGAGTAGGAATTATGGGAGGCACTTTTGACCCCATCCATATCGGACATCTGATATTGGGAGAAAATGCCTATCAGCAGTTTGGACTGGACTGCGTGCTGTTTATGCCTTCCGGTAACCCGCCCCACAAAAAAGAGCGGAACGGGCGGGCTTCTACGCAGGAGAGGATTGACATGGTAGCGCTGGCTATCGCAGACAATCCTCATTTTGTCCTGTCATTAGAAGAAACCCATGAGAACGGCTACACTTATACAAGAGAAACCCTGGCGCGCCTTACCCGTGAAAATCCTGACACAGATTACTATTTTATTATGGGAGCAGATTCCCTTTTTGCATTTGAGAGCTGGAAAGAGCCGCAGGGAATCTGCGACTTATGTACAATTTTAGTTGCTGTGCGGAATGACGTAAGAACAAAAGACATGGATTCCCAGATTGCATATCTTACAGAAAAATACCACGGACAAATACAAAAACTGGATACGCCCAACATCGAAATTTCTTCCGAAGCTCTCCGGGAGCATATCAGCCAGCGGCGTTCCCTTAGATATTATATGCCAAGCGATGTGGCAAAATATATTTATACTCATCATCTTTACAGCTCATAAATGCGCATATCTTTGCATAAGCCACGCAAAATACTTTCGTATGGATGATATCAGACCATATGCCAAAGCTTTAGGAGGTAAGATATGGGGCGCTACCATTTAAAAAAAATACAGCACAAATTGAAAAAAAAATTAGATGAGGACCGTTATGAACATACGCTGGGGGTACGCTACACCTGCGCTGCTCTGGCGATGCGTTACGGATATGACATGGAAAAAGCACAGACTGCAGGTCTTCTTCATGACTGTGCAAAGTGTGTTTCCGATACAAAAAAGATAAAAATCTGCCAACAAAACAGTATCTCCATTAGCAAGTCAGAGGAGGACAACCCATTTTTGCTCCATGCAAAAGTAGGAGCATACCTTGCCCGTGAGAAATATGGAGTGGCAGAAGAGGAGATTCTGGACGCCATTGCTTTCCATACCACTGGGCGGGCTGACATGGCTCTTTTGGAAAAAATCGTATATATTGCGGATTATATAGAACCCCATAGGAACACGGCGCCGAACCTTGAAGAAATCCGTACCCTGGCATTCCAAAATATTGACCAGGCCATGTATGTAATACTGAGGGATACCCTGGATTACTTAGAAAAAAAAGGAAAAGGTATTGATCCCATGACACAGACTGCCTATGAATACTTTACCAACGTAATAACAAACTGTAAGTTTTCGGAATCTATGCCCAAAGAATAGGAGGATGCATATGAATTCAAAAGAAATGGCAAAGCTGGTTTGCCATGCATTAGAAGAAAAAAAAGCAGAAGATATCAAAGTTATCAATATTGAAGAAGTCTCTGTGTTGGCAGATTACTTTATCATCGCCAGCGGAACCAATTACAATCAAGTACAAGCCATGGCTGACAATGTAGAAGAACTTCTCGGAAAAGCCGATGTCACACCGAAGCAAATCGAAGGCTACCAGACAGCAAACTGGATTCTTATGGATTACCGTGATGTCATCGTACACATATTTGATGAAGAAAACCGTCTTTTTTACGATTTAGAAAGAATCTGGAGGGATGGGAAAAATATTGCAGTAGAAGCGCTGGCAGAATAAGAACACAGCACCGTGTTAAAAATTTGAGGTAGAATTTATGACGGCACAGGTATCAAAGATTGTTGAAAACGACTTTAGAAAGCGATTAGAACGTGTTCTGTACTTAATAGAATCTTATGGTATTCGATACTCGGAAATAGGTGTTTTTGGCAGTTACGCAAGGAATGACTATGTTGCTGCCAGTGATATTGATCTCTGTATTATTACTGATTACAGACCGGGGCTAAAAGTCAGCGGCTCCCTCAGAGAAGATGCTGAAGAATTGAATGTCGATATTGTTTGGATAACACCAGACAGTTTTCAGAACAGTGACAGCCGCTTTATGACAAATATCCGTAAAGATTACAGGAGGGTTGCGTGAGATGAAAAATGACTATTACGATGTAGCCATCAATGACCTGCTATATTTGCAGGTAACGCTGAACACCCCTTATTACAATAACATTGCGGTAAATGCCCAGCAAGTTGCTGAAAAGATGTTGAAATCCGTTGCGGAGCGAGTATGTGTTGGCGTGGAAAAACTTATGCACACCCACAATCTCAGAGCGCTCTATACAGAGATTCATAAAATCGAACCTGATTTTATTTTGGACAAAGGCAGCCTGTCTATGTTGAAAGATTTGTATTTTGACGCGAAATATCCTGGAGACAATTTTGTCACAGTTACACGAGAAGAGTGTGATGAGTGTCTGGAAATCATGTATGCCGTAATAGATGCTGTCCATTCTTTAAGAGCCAAATATAATTTGCCTTGCCAAGAAGTAGAAGAGAGATATATTTGTCAAAGCACATATTTGGATGAACAACAAAAAACAGGAGGCTTATGACGTGTTAAAAAAATATTTTATAGTTTTTCTGATATCAATGGTTCCGCTGATTGAGCTGCGCGGCGCAATCCCTTATGCAACTGGATTTGGTCTGCCTTTGGCGCAGTCCTATGTGATTGCAGTCATTGCAAACATGCTTCCTGTACCGATTATTTTCCTTTTTGCACGCAAGGTTCTGGAATGGGGAGCGGACAAGCCAATTATAGGAAAATTCTTTCGTTTCTGTCTGGAAAAAGGACATAAAGGCGGAGAGAAGCTTAAAGCAAAAGCTGGAAAGGGACTTCCAATCGCACTGTTGCTTTTTGTAGGAATCCCACTGCCCGGAACAGGCGCCTGGACAGGAACTCTTGCTGCCAGCCTGCTGGATATGGACTTTAAGACAAGTATCATCGCTGTTATGTGCGGCGTGCTGCTTGCAGGAATTATCATGGCAGCTGCCAGCGCCGGATTATTCGGGGCCATAGGCGCTGTATTTTCATAAAGGTGAGAGAGAAGCGCAATACTCATATAAAAGTAAAAAATTTAAGGAGGCTGAATGAAACAGCCTCCTATTTTTGCAGAAAACTCTAAATCAAAAAACGGAATACGCCGATGACCTTTCCCAATACGTCCATATGGTCTACGATGATAGGCTCCATCGTATCATTCTCCGGCTGTAAACGATAATGCCCGTCTTCTTTATAATAAGTCTTTACGGTAGCAGAATCATCAATCAAAGCAACAACCATATCGCCGTTTTCAGCCGTTTTCTGACATTTGACAAGCAGCCTGTCGTTTTCAAAAATACCTGCATTAACCATGCTGTCACCTTTCACTTTCAGCATAAACGCATCTGTGTCAGGGATAAATTCTGCCGGGATAGGAAAATAACTTTCAATATTTTCTTCAGCCAAAATCGGCTGTCCGGCGGCAACACGCCCCAAAACCGGGACATTTACCATCTCTCTCCGCAGCATATTGAAATTATCATCCAGTATTTCAATCGCCCGGGGCTTTGACGGATCACGCCGAATATAACCGTTTTTTTCTAATGTCTCCAGATGAGAATGTACGGAAGACGTTGATTTCAATCCTACGGCTTCGCAAATATCGCGGACTGCCGGCGGAAAACCCCTATTAATAATTTCACTCTTAATATATTCCAGGATTTCTTCCTGTTTCTTTGAAATTTTACCATTTCCCATAATCTTACCAAGCTTTCTTAATCTTATAAAAAGCCTTTTCCTTTCTTTGTTGTTTCTTTCCGTAAGCGTTTTATACCAGGCAACTCTGCCAAAAGTAAAATTTAAAAACTTTATTTTCTATTATGATAACACATCTTAATTAAAATTGCAAACAGAAGTTCAGAAAATTTGTTCGCATTTTTGCTTGACAAACGCGTGTTTGTACGTTATAATAAATCAAACGAAAGTTCGGAACAAATATTCTATAAAAAATTTAAACATAGAAATTGAATTCGAACTGTATAGATTGGGGAGGTACTCACAAATGAATGAGAGAAGAATACGGCAATTAGAAAGAAGAAAAGAGAGAAGAAAACGAAAAATACTTTTTGCGGCAGTTATGACAGGCGTCTTTCTTTTAGGGCTTGCCTGCGGCAGATGTATTGTCAGTGCATCCAAACCGCAGCGAACCAGCTATAAACATTACAAAATTATAAGAATAGCTGCAAATGAAACCCTGTGGGACATCGCAAATATTTATATGAGCGAAGAATACGGAAGCGTCTATGAATATATCCGGGAAGTAAAGGAAATCAATTCCATCAACGGCTGCAATATCCTTTATGGGCAGCGTCTCCTTGTCCCTTATTATTCCACAGAAACCGAATTGCCGAATACCTGACGAAATTATCCAAAGATACTCTGGTCTGTCCATTATTTTTCTGCTATACTTGATTTATAGAAAGAGCTGTATTTGACAGCTCTTCATAAATCAAGTCCATATGAAAGGAATACTTTATGCGCCAGGAAAAATTTAAAATGGAACGCCCCAACTTAGTTCAGCCGGGGCAAAAAATCGAAATTACAGAAATCCAGACAAATATGAATTACAGCTATATCATTGAACCCGCCGTCGCTATGTCCGGATGTTTTAAAGGAAACAACCGTATCAAGTCCAAAGAGGGCACGATTGTCAGCATTGAAGACACGCCCCGTGGATTCATTGTCACTGCTGAATTTGAAGAATAAACCCGACAAGAGCAGCAAGCCATCTTTTCTTATGTCTGATATATCTATTCCAGAAACACATGTTTTTCGAATAGATTGGCTTCATCTGTTTCATATTTGGACATTTTCCACAGATTTTTTATCTGTGGCTGCAGTACCTCAAATTCCCACAGCTTTTCACTGTTGGCATAGCTATATGGATCATTGACTTTTATCTTTCCGTCTTTACAGCCTACAAGTACAATAAAATGTCCATTATCAGTAAAGTCGCCGGGGCCTACGCTGCATATGATTGGATTTCCCTCCATTAAAGTTTCGGTGACAGTTTCTTCATTTAATGAAATCGTCTGTCCCTGTACCCCAAATTCTTTGCCGCCTTCCGTAATAAAGCTCCAAATGGTATTCCCATCATCGGTCAGATAACCGTGTTCCTCACTATAGACAGCCAGCGTATATGGTGTAACTGTAGTATTTCCGGTCAGCCCTGCGATAACCATTGCCATACATGTGGGACCGCATCCGCTTGTGGCCACAATATTTTCGCCATACTGACCATAGCCCCAACGTTCATCCCACTGAATCAACAGAGGGATTTCCCCTGGTTTGATATCCTTATCCAAATCCAATTGGCTTGTATACACATGTCCTCTTTTTTCCAGGTAATCATATACAAAATCCACGGTTTCCATATTTTTATCCATCATTCCAAGAATCTTCTCAGGATAACGATATCTATTCGCTAAAACTTCATTTCTCTTTTCTTCGGATGTTTTTTCCAAAACCTCTGTTTCCGGCACGGCTTGTGTTTCCATTCGTTTACTTTCGGAAGCTTCCGTTTCCTCTGTATATTCTGACTGTTCCGTATCCTGTAAAACGTTCGTTTCTGACTCTTTAGATATTTCTGCAAGCTGCTCCGAATCCGCATAACTCTCTGCAAAAGCATCCGTTTCTGCTACTGCTGCATGTTCTATAATCTCCTGTGTACAGATCAGGGCTACACAAATAACGCCTGCTGTTATCACAATGCACTGCAGCATCAATACTATTTTTTTTAATTTTTTATTTTTTCGTCTATTATTCGTCCTCATGTCGACATTATACCACTAATTTCGCAGAATCACAATTACAACAAAATTTTGCATCCTTCTGCTTTTTTTGTTATACTAGTATAAAGTACCAAATCAGCCTCAAAAACAATGCTATCAGGAGAATTTATTATGGGAAAAGACATCACATATCATGAACAGACAGACATGGAAAATACACTGAAACTGAGAGATATCCTGCAAACTCTTCCGGCTTTTTGCAGAAACTACTTCCGCGCAATGGAACCTACTACTTCTACCAGTACGCGGATTGCCTATGCCTACGATATCCGGGTGTTTTTCCGCTTTTTAATGGAAAATAATCCCCTATTAAAAGGAAAGGATATTACTGCATTAAACATCGGCATCCTGGAACAGCTCGGCGCCGAAGATATTGAGGAATATCAAGAATACCTAAAACTATATGAATCAAAGGATAAACATTTGACAAATGGAGAACGGGGACTGAAACGAAAAATGTCAGCGCTCCGCAGTTTTTATGCTTATTACTATAAACATCAGTTTATCACCAGCAATCCCACTCTCTTGGTGGATATGCCAAAGCTCCACGACAAAACAATCGTCCGTCTGGATGTGGATGAATCTGCGGCACTCTTGGACTATATTGAACATTGCGGGGATCACCTTACAGGACAGAAAAAAATTTACTGGGAAAAGACCAAACTCCGTGATTTGGCTATCGTTACGCTTCTGCTCGGAACCGGAATCCGCGTATCTGAATGTGTAGGGCTGGATATACAAGATGTTGACTTTAAGAATAATGGAATCCGTGTTGTCCGCAAAGGCGGAAATGAAATGATTGTTTACTTTGGCGATGAGGTGGAAGAAGCCCTAAAAAACTACATGGAAGCACGCAGTAATATCACTCCTGTTGTCGGAAATGAAAATGCTCTTTTCTATTCCACCCAAAGAAAGCGCATTGGAGTAAAAGCTGTAGAAAACCTTGTAAAAAAATACGCCCGTGAAATCACTACCACAAAAAAGATAACTCCCCACAAATTGCGCAGCACTTACGGCACAACACTCTATAAAGAGACAGGAGATATATATCTGGTGGCAGATGTCCTCGGGCATAAAGACGTCAACACTACAAAGAAACATTATGCTGCTATGGATGAAGAGCGCAGACGGAAAGCTGCCTCTGCCGTCAAACTGCGAGGTATCTAAACTTTGGGCGTGTTTGATAATTTATTCCTGTAAATGCCGGCCTGCATCTGCAAAGATCTATTTTCAAACACGCCCTGTACCAATCAAACACTTATACTTCCCTTAGCTTCTCTCACCAGCCGGCTGGTTCCCAGCCTTTCAGCTCCAAGTTCAATAAATTTTTCTGCATCGGCGAAAGATGAAATCCCTCCTGCCGCTTTTACTTTTTTTTCATCTGCTGTATATTTCCGCAGCAGCGCCACATCTTCCGGCATCGCGCCATTTGTAGAAAATCCAGTAGATGTTTTGATATAATCCGCATCCGTTTCTGACACCACCTTGCACAAAGCGATTTTCTCATCTTCTGTAAGCAGGCAAGTTTCGATTATGACCTTTAGTACACGTTCTCCACATGCCTCCTTCACTGCCTGGATTTCCTCTTTTATCCGGCCATACTGCCCTTCTTTCACCCATCCCAGGTTAATGACCATGTCAAGTTCCTGCGCGCCGTTTTTGACGGCTTCCCGAGCCTCTAAAACCTTCACGGCTGTGGTATGATATCCTGTCGGAAACCCAATAACTGTGCAGACTGCCAATCGTCCTCTAAGATACTCAGCTGCCTGCTTCACAAATGTTGGAGGGATACATACAGAAGCAGTATGAAATTCCACCGCATCATCACACAGTTTTTTTATCTGTGCCCAAGTCGCTGCCGGTGATAACAGCGTATGGTCTACCTTGCTCAAAATATACGTTTGCTCCATCTTATTTTCTCCTTATTTCTCTTAGCAAAGCTCTTCTAAGCAAGAATTTCCTATCGTCCCCTCTGGCATCGGAACTTCGAAATTCTCTGCTGCTGTCGCCCCTATACGGGCAAAATCCGGGCTTTCCGGCAGCATGCCTGCCCTCGTCATAGACGGCGACCACGCTAAAAACGGTACTTTTTCTCTGGTATGGTCAGTTCCCGTATGAACAGGATCATTCCCATGATCAGCTGTCAGTATCAGCAAATCCTCCTCACAAAGCGCAGCCAAAAGCAATGCAAGCTTCTCATCGAAACGCTCCAGTTCACAGGCATAGCCTTCCGGGTTTCTTCTGTGTCCCCACAGCGCATCAAAATCCACCAGATTCGTAAAACAGATTCCCTCAAACTCTCTGGAAGCAAGCTCTATCGTTTGCTCCATACCCTGTACGGAACTTTTTGACTTATATGCTTCTGTAATGCCCTCTCCGCCAAAAATGTCATTGATTTTTCCAACAGAAATCACATCCAGCCCTGCATCCTTAAGAGCATTTAAAACAGTTCTCCCAAAAGGCTTCAGCGCATAATCATGCCTGTTTGCCGTTCTCTTAAACTCACCCTTTTTCTTTCCCACATAAGGTCTTGCAATTACCCTTCCTACCATCCACTCCGGCTTCATAGTCAAATCTCTGGCAGCCTCACAGTATCTGTAAAGTGTTTCCACCCCCATGATATCCTCATTCCCGCAAATCTGCAGGACTGAATCTGCAGAAGTATAGACAATCAGATGTCCTTTCTCTATCTCTTCCTCTCCCAGTTCCTCCAGGATTTCTGTACCGCTCGCACTTTTGTTTCCAATGATTTTCCGTCCCGTAAATTTTTCTAATTCTGTAATCAGCTCTTTCGGAAAACCATTAGGAAAGGTGAGGAAAGGTACTGTCGTATTCAGCCCCATCATTTCCCAATGCCCTGTCATCGTGTCCTTGCCGCAGCTGGTCTCCTGCATAAGTCCATAATATCCCACAGGGCTTTTGCATGGTTCCATGCCCTCCAACGCCGTCAGGTTAGCAATTCCCAATTTCCAGAGATTAGGAATGTTCAGCGCCTTCTTTTTCTGATATCTGTATGACGCGATATGCCCTAAAGTATTTACGCCGGCATCCCCGTATTCTGCTGCATCCGGCATCGCACCGACTCCCAGTGAATCCAGTACCACTACAAAAATTCTTTTATATTTTCTCATGAAATATCACCTTTCCCAAATCCCTGGGGAAGAATTTCTCCCAAGGTATACTCTTTATACTCCAGATTTTCTTTTCCCAGAAGAATCCGAAAGGTTTCCGGAGCACAGAATTCTGCCATAACCTGGCGGCACACCCCACAAGGGGCACAGAAGTTATCTGCCGTTTCTCCGGCCTTTCCACCCACGATTGCAATCGCGGAAAATTCCGTAACACCTTCACTCACCGCCTTGAAAAATGCAGTTCTTTCTGCACAGTTTGAAGGGGAAAATGCTGCATTTTCAATATTGCATCCCGTGTATACCTTTCCGGAACAAGACAACAAAGCCGCTCCCACTTGAAAGCCGGAATATGGAGAATAAGAAAACCTCCTTGCCTCTAATGCTATTTTTATCAATTTTTGTTCTGTCATCTGCCACCTCAAATCCCAAGACAAGTTTACATAATTATATTATGTAAACTTGTCTCCATGAAACACTATTTATCCGAATCCAGCACAATTGTAAATGGTCCGTCATTGCAGAGCTCTATTTTCATCTCCGCTCCAAACCGCCCAGTCTCCACTACAGCAACCCGCTTCCTGCATTCTGTAATCATATACTCATACAGTTCCTCAGCCAAGGCCGGCGGCGCCGCCTCAGTAAAACTTGGCCGATTTCCCTTTTTACAATTTGCATACAGTGTAAATTGTGATACCAGAAGCAGTTCTCCCTTTACATCTGCGAGTGACAAATTTGTCTTTCCTTCACTATCCTCAAAAATCCGCAGTCCAATCATTTTTTTCATAAGGGCATCTGCCTGTATCCGGCTGTCCGCCTGCCCGACTCCAATCAAGACTAAAAATCCCTTTCCGATTTTTCCTACTGTCTCTCCCTCTACCGTAACGCACGCATGAGTCACCCTCTGAATTACAAGCTTCATTTCTTTTCCTCTCTTAATGCAACATAATCTTTCAGCAGCCGCACAGTGCCGTCAATTCCCAACACACTGCTATTTACACTCAGGCTATAACCTGAAACATCTCCCCATCTTTTGTCAGAATAATAATTATAGTAGCTCGCACGCTTCTTGTCTGTCTTAATAATCATTTCTTTTGCTTTAGCGCTGCTTACCTGATATTCTGACGCAATCCTAGCTACCTTGCACTCCATATCGCCATGAATAAATACCGAAACCAAATTCGGAAAATCTGCCAATGCATAGTCTGCACAGCGCCCTACAATGACGCAGGCTCCTTCTTCTGCAATTTTCCTAATTGCATTAAACTGCGCCAGAAAAATTTTATGGTTAATCGGCATGTCAGTAAATGCTGAAGACGTATAGCCTCCGGAATAAGTGTCCATCACAAGAGAATAAAGAAAGCTGTTCGTAGGCTTTTCATCGTGGTTCTCAAAGAGCTCCCTACACAACCCACTTTCCTTTGCCGCTCGTTCTAAAAGTTCCTTATCATAACATTTTACTCCAAGCTCAGCCGCCAGTTTTTCACCGATTTCACGTCCGCCGCTTCCATACTGTCTTCCAATTGTGATCACTGTTTTACATGCCATACATTTCACGTCCTTCCTATATTTCTTATTGCTTAAAATATAGCAATAGTATACAACAAAACGCCGAAAAAGTATATGGTTTTCGTAAAAATATACTACAAAGCAGATTTCCTAATGCCGCAGCTTATTCAGCATCCCTTCAAAATATTCCGGCAGGGGCGCCTCAAACTCCATATATTCATGAGTATGCGGATGTACAAAACCCAAAACCTGTGCATGCAGCGTCTGTCCCTGCAGCTTATATGGACTGGCAGACGGGCCGTACACCTCATCCCCCAACAGCGGATGCCCTATGCCTGCCATATGAACCCGTATCTGATGTGTCCGCCCTGTTTCAAGCTGGCATTCAATATAGGTAAATTTGCCCAAACGCTCCAATACCCGGTAATGAGTCACTGCATTTTTTCCATTCTTATGGTTCACCGACATTTTCTTCCTGTCAATCGGATGACGCCCAATTGGTGCATCCACAGTTCCTTCATCTTCTTTAAAACCTCCATAAACAATCGCTCTGTATTTTCGTGTAATCGAATGTTCCTTCAGCTGCTCGGCGAGACAGCTATGGGCAAAATCATTTTTACATACCACCAGGGAACCTGTAGTGTCCATATCTATCCGATGAACAATTCCCGGACGCAGCACCCCATTAATTCCTGACAGTTTTCCGGCGCAGTGATACATCAGTGCATTAACCAATGTACCGCTGTAATGGCCGGCACTCGGATGTACAACCATTCCCTTGGGCTTATCCACTACCAATAAGTCCTCATCTTCATAAAGAATCGACAATGGGATATTTTCAGGGCAGACATCCGGCTCCTCCATATCAGGAATTTCTACAGTAATAGATTCGCCGGAAACCACCTTATAATTTGCCCTCACAGATTTTCCCTGCACCAAAACCCGCCCTTCCTTCACAAGCTTTTGAAGGTAAGAGCGGGACTGTCCATCCAATATATCAGCCAGGAACCTGTCAATCCTCTGTCCGGAAATGCTCTCCGGCACACAAATATCTATCTTTTCCATCGCATCACCAAATGCCGCAGTTTTCCTGCGGAGCTCATAATTCTTTATAATAACATAAAAACAATATCAGAAAACAGCCCATAGAGACTGTGACATAAATATCCGCTACGTTGAAAATAGGAAAATCTATCAAAGAGAAATAAAAGAAATCCACTACAAACCCCCGGAACATCCTGTCAATCGCATTTCCTATTGCACCTGCGCTGATAAATACGGCAATCAGCCGCAAAGGCAGATACCGCCCGCTTCCCGGCATACGGTAATAAAAGTAAGCGGCAGCTCCCAATACTACGGCGACACATATCAAAAACAGCCACTGCTGATTCTGCATCAGCCCAAAGGCCGCGCCTCTGTTTTCCAGATACTGCAGCTCAAATATGCCCTTTATCCATATAATAGACGGCTGCCCTTTCAATTCTGCAATCGCCCATAATTTCGTCAGCTGGTCAATAACCGTCAATACTATAACCCCTGCAATTCCGGCGGTTATCTGCTTCATGGTAACTCTGCTTTTTTCCATATCAAACCTCGATTTCTCCAGTATAGCGACTTCCTATGCCCACTAGTCCATTATATGGCAGTCTGCGTTTATGTAATTAACAGCGTCAAGTATTTCTTCGTCTGTCACCGTCTTATCAATAAATGCGTGGCCAATCCCTTTCAGCAGTATAAACTTAATTTTTCCTGCCTCCATCTTTTTATCAGATTTTGTAACTTCAAGAATTTTATTCGTATCAATCCCATCAAAAGAAATCGGAAGATTAAATCCCACATTCATATCACGTATTTCAAAAAATTCTTCCGCACTCAACAGCTCCCGTTTATATGAAATATAAGATGCCGCCACATATCCAAGCGCTACGCACTGCCCGTGCAGCATCTTAAAATCCATCAACTTTTCAATCGCGTGTCCGATTGTATGACCAAAATTTAAAAGCGCCCTGTCACCTTTTTCCGTGGGGTCTTTCTCCACAACTTCTCTCTTAATTTCACAGCTTGCCGAAATCATTTTCTTTAATACATCAGACTTTCTCTCACTGATTTCTGACATATGCTCAATTACCCACTCATAATAATCAGCGTCTTTTATAAGGCCATGTTTCAGAATCTCACCCATACCGCAGAAAAACTGCTCATCGTTCAAAGTATTCAAAGCAGTGATATTCATGTACACCAATTTAGGCTGGCAGAATGCTCCCACCATATTTTTATAACCATCAAAATCCACGCCTGTCTTTCCACCAATACTACTGTCCACCTGAGAAAGCAGCGTAGTCGGCACCTGGATAAACTCTATCCCTCTTAGATAAGTAGCAGCCGCATAGCCCGTTAAATCACCTACGACTCCTCCCCCCAAAGCTACCAGCATATCGTTTCTGTCAAAACCATTTTCAATTAGTTTCCGGTACAGAAGCTTTACCGTATCCAGAGTTTTATGCTCCTCACCCGCCGGAAAAACAAAGCGTGCCACCTTAGAACACCTGTCGTTAAGCAACTCTGCCACTTCATCTCCATACCGCGCATTCACGGTACTGTCACTTACAATACACAGTCTCTTATCCTGTACTCCCAGCATTTCCAGATACTCCGGAAGCTTCGCGAAGGATTCCTCCAGATAAATATGATAAATTGTCTCATTGTCTTTTTTTACAGGAATACACATCCGCTCTTTCCCTTTGCCCATGACTGCCTCCAATTCATCTTCACCTATAGATTACACATATTTCTCAATCTCAACATAACAGCGTCCCTTTTTCGTTTGGGCCGTCATTCCCAAGTAGCGGAACTTTCCCATTCCTCTGGCTGAAATAATATCGTTTTCCTTTAAATTATATCCATTAGATACTACCATTTTTCCATTGACGAACACTTTTCCCCCTTCAATCAGCCCAACCAGGCTGCTTCGGGAAGCACGGAACGCAAGCGCAAGCACACTGTCAAGCCGAACAGATGCCACCGTTCCCCTGAGAATTTCTGTTTTCGGCTGAAATGTGAAGCTTTCCTGAAAAACTTCACGGCATATTACTGATGTGTGGCGTATCCGGGTCAACTCACTTGAAATAAATCCGGCCATCTTCTCTGTACAGAATAAATAAGCGCCGTCCTCTTCCACCAATATATCTCCCAGTTTCAAACGTTCAATTCCCAGATTCAACACAGCGCCGAGATAATCCCTGTGGTTCAGAGCATCTGCAAATTTTCTGTTTAATGGACTGATTTTCAAACAGGAAATCGGGTAAGAAATACCGCCATTCTGCCATGAATCTGTCTTCTCTTCATAATAAAGAGCATCAGGAATAAACGCTGCTATCTGACGCTCTGCTGTTTCATAGCCGCCAAAAACTCCCCACTGTACATGAGAAAGTTTCCGAACCGTCTTATGAAAAATATTTAATTCATTCAAATTCATAAAATCTGAAAAAACAGGTATTCCTCTCCTGAATGCAGCATTTGCCAAATCCAGGAGATGTTTTTGAAAAATTTCTTCTGTCTTGTCCATAAATTTAATAACTTGAGCGTATCGCCGGAGCATCAAACGCCCCATTCAGAATCTGATTAAAATCTCCTGAAATATCTACTGAGGAAGGCGTGATAACAAAAATATAGTTGCTGATTTTCTGGAGGCTTCCGTCAACTGCATAACAGGAACCGGATACAAAATCAATAATACGCTGAGCAGTATCTCCGTCCATACCTTCCATGTTCAGCACAATCGTGGAATTTGCAAGCAAAGTCTCTGTAATTGCCCCCGCATCCTTGAATTCATTTGGCTTAATTACACATACTTCCATGCCACTGTTTCTTTTGGGGCGCATAGGTGAAATTTTGCTGTTTGTTGGAGCTGAGATGCCGGACTGCTTTGGCTGACGTGTTTTGGATTTCATTTTTCGCTGCACATCTGCGTCAAAATCGTCGAAATCATCAAAATCGTCCTCTTTTTGCTTTTTCAACTTACGTCTCTTGACCGGACGTTCCTCCTCATAATCATCGTCTATTTCATCATCCAGGAAATCCTCGTCATCATAATCATCCTCGTCATTCAACCTCATAGCATTTAAAAATCTGTCAAGTACTCCCATTCTTATCTCCTATCTATTGCTTATAATTTCGTTCACCAAAGATTCCGGTTCCAACCCGTACCATCGTGGCGCCCTCTTCAATGGCTACCTGATAATCACCTGTCATGCCCATACTCAGATTGCACATAGTTACATTATCAATGTTTTTGCTTTTTATGTCAACATATAAATTTCTTAATTTTCTAAAAAATATCCTGTTTTCTTCGGCATTTTCCACAAAGGGGGCAATTGTCATCAGCCCTTCCACACGGATATTCGGAAGAGCCGATATCTTCTCAATAAATGCGAGCGTGTCTTCCTCATATATGCCAAACTTTGATTCTTCCCTGGCAATATTTACTTCCACCAGCACCGGCATCACAATCCCGCGCTTTCCTGCTTCCAGGCTGACTGCCTCTGCAAGCCTTTCTGAATCTACCGAATGAATCATACATGCCTTATCAATGATATATTTGATTTTATTCCGCTGAAGATGCCCTATCATATGCCAGCGTATATCTGTTGGCAGCGTCTCCTGCTTCTCCCTCAGCTCCTGGGGCTTATTTTCCCCAAAGTCACGGCTGCCTGCCGCATATGCCTCCTCCAGCATACTTATGGGCTTTGTCTTGCTGACAGAAATCAGAGTTACATCCTCACGTTTTCTTCCGCTCCTGCTACATGCGGCACATATATTTCTTTCAACCTCTTCCAGATTCTGCTTAATCATCCTATTACCTCGCTATAATATCCTGGTCGTTTACTGTTGATGCGTCCAGTGCAATATGGTCATATTCTGAGAGTCCAAAAGTCGCACCTTCCTCTATAATGCAGTATTCTTCATTCTTATCCAGTATCGTAATCTCACGGAATACAGCATATCCTTTGTTAATATTATAAACACCCTCCAGCGTCTCGCTGTCGCTAATCGTATAGATTGGTTTCTCATCTGCCAAAATAACATCTCCATCCGAAACCTGTGTACTGTCTATCAGAAAATATGCTTTCTCATCTTTATATACCGTCGCAGTAACATATTTTGGAGCCTTCGAACCATCCTTTTTTTCTATCTGTTTTACGATGCTGATTTCCTTTGGTTTTTCCCCGTCATACGTGGCAAATTCTTTCGGTATTTTATAGAACGTCTTATTTGCTATCGCTGAATTCGGAATCTTCAAGCCTGTCGTCCGGTCAAGCAAAAGTTCAATTTCCAGAAAACGCTCCCCGGAATATCGTATTAACGATGTTTCCATATCAATTTTTCCGAAACTGCCGTCATTATTGTGAAGAATGCTAAAGTCTCCGCTAAAAATAGTACCATCCTTCAAAAAACGGAAACGGATGGATTTCCTTCCGTCAAGCTCGCTTTCCATCTCCTTGTTCACTGGAAAAAGCAACGACCATTTTTCATCCGTCAAAAGCTTGTAAAGACAATCTCCGTTGGATACAGTGCCATTTACCCGGAAATTTGTTTTCTGATAAGCCATCTGGTCAAAGTCTGCCTGTTTTACACTTTCAGCCTGCATGTTTTCATAGCCATCCATAGAATAAACCACAATCCCTTCCTGCGGGGCAGTGTACAAATTTTCTATCCCCCAGGCTTCCGGGTCGGAGAGACTGCTCACATTGGCAAGCTCCAGAATGCTGCTTTCCACATCTGATCTGAAATTGTAAACTGCCTGATAGGATACAGAATCATAGTTCATGGCAAACGTAGACATCTGACTGCGAAGCTTTAATATCATCTCAGGATTATCTCCTGTCAATCCTGCCTCCATATTCTTCACAATATCCCTTTGCTTTCCCGACACATCAACGGAACAGACGCCGTTTCCCATTCCAACTTTCTGACCTTCCCGCGCATAATAGCTGACCGTTCCGCTCTGGCTTGCCTTCACAAGCACTTCTGATTTCAAAGTGAGCGCTGTATAACGGTAATTTCCTGTCAGAGGTCCTGCTGTTACTTCATAGGCTGTCACATGCTCTGTCTGCAGATACAGCACAAGGCAGATAACCATATAAACAAAAAGGACGCCAAACATAATCGTGCCTATATTAAAAAAGGAATATTTTTTGTGTTTCGAAATCTTACTTTTTTTATCCTTCACCAAAGCAAAACCTCCTTTTCCCAATTATTCTAACACGAACAGAACTCTGGGACAAGTGAAAAGTTCGTGGTATAAAAACACCAAAAGCGGTAAAAATAGGATTATTACATGACAAGGAGGCATTAGAAATGGACAGTAGAGGAATCGATTATACTTGTCTGACACTCATAATCATTGGCGCTGTTAACTGGGGACTCATTGGCTTCTTCAAATTCGACCTGGTTGCTTTTCTGTTCGGGGACATGAGCTGGTTATCCCGAATTGTCTATGGCCTGGTAGGTGTCGCAGGACTTTATATGCTCAGCACTTACGGCCGTATCGGCAAAATGGGTACGGAATAATATCCTGCTGTTTTGTTACAGGGCAAAGGTTCTTATACGAAAAGCGCAGCACGGTCTTGCATATACAATGCCGCGCTGCGCTTTTTGTTCTGTGGTATGTATTACAACGAAACGATAACTTTTGATTTAGCTGTCTCTGGCAGTTCTGATGCGTCCAAAGAAATACCTAAAACAAAAGTAACGGAATATTTATCTCCTATCTCTTCTAACCGTGCCAGCGCTGCTTCAATATCACAATCCTCAAGCTTCGCAATCTTTAAGAAATTGTCAAGGTACATCTGCTCCAAATCATGATCCTGTGAAATCAGTCCGCAGATAAATCCCATAAATTCATCACCATTCTGAAGGTCGAATTCAGAGACGTCAATCAAACGGATCTTATTGTTCAACTCATACATGTGCTTACTGCTCTTATCAAGGTAAACAATGTTTCCATGTGCAGCCTTAATCTCTGCGTTTACCTTATCCAGTAACTGTTTCGTTTTTCCCTTGCCCTGTCTGCCTGCTATAATCTGTATCATTGTAATCTCCTCCTTTAGTCTTCTCGACACAAGTATTATGGTAAAATTATAATATATTATTCGAAAAAACACAACCTCTAATTGTTACTTTTAGACAATAATTCATTCATTTCTTCATAAAGGGTATCCTTCGATTCCGATTTCAGGATGATTGAGATAAACGGATCACCATATTTATTCTGGCTGTACAGGCAGAGACACGCCCCTGCCTCATCTGTCGTTCCTGTCTTTCCTCCGGAAACCATTACATCCGAGGGAGGAACTGCTTCATTTATAAAATAATGATTCGTGGATTCCCACATGACTCCCTTTTCTTCCCCTGCTGCGTCCGTATATTCAGCATAATAAGTATGCTGCCCAATGATATCCCGGAATTCTTCATATTTTAGCGCCTCATGAAACATCAGGTATATATCATAAGCTGTTGTATAATGATTCTCGTCCTGAAGTCCATGCGGATTTACAAAATGTGTGCCTGACGCGCCAATGTCTGCTGCCTCCTGATTCATCATTTCCACGAACTTCTCCACACTCCCGGCAATGTGTACGGCAATCGTCATCGCCGCATCATTTCCTGAATTAATCATTAATCCATACACAAGCTGGCGCAGGGTAAAGTGATCCCCCACATGGATTTCACATACAGAAGAACCAAATTCAATATTCTTGCATTCCTCGCCTACTGTAACCATTTCATCCAGATTGCCATACTTCAAGGCCACCAGAGTCGTCATAATCTTCGTAATGCTTGCAGGATATCTCTTCGCATGAAGCTCTTTCGCATAAATCACTTCATGTTCGGCCTCGTTAAACAGAGCTGCTGATTCTGCCGGCGCCTCAAATCCTTCCAGAGGCACATCGACCGCAGACACACATAAGTCACTTGCAAAAGACTCTGCCCTGCCATTTTCCTGCGTCATCTTACCGATGCCAAATATAGAGCTTGTCTTATCATACGCCATATCCAGAGAAATATCACGAATACGGAAAAACAACAGATATATGACAGCTATCAATACAACAATCAGAAACGCCACCAATATCAAAAACCTGCGTGCCGCTCTTTGTTCTTTCTCTCTTTGATTCATATTGGTTTCCTTATCTATACATTTCTCGCCATTCCAAATCGCCTCTTTCCAGAGACTTCACCATCAATTCTGCCGTAGCCAGATTCGTAGCCAACGGAATATTATACATATCGCAAAGACGCACCGTATGCATAATATCCGGCTCATGAGACTTTGGCTGCAGCGGATCCCGCAGGAAAATCACCAAATCCAGCTGATTATGCTCAATCTGCGCCCTCATTTGCTGTTCTCCCCCCAAATGCCCTACCAGGAATTTATGGATATTCAGATTTGTAACCTCCTCTACCAGCCTTCCCGTAGTCCCGGTTGCATATAACTCATGCCGGCACAAAATTCCCCGGTAAGCAATACAGAAATTCTGCATCAGCTTCTTTTTTGCATCATGTGCAATCAGTCCTATATTCATATTGAACCCCCCATCAATATTTTTTCATTTGAAGCCCCACATTCAATACCATCCCTATACCAATACAAAAACTTACTAATGAAGTAAGACCGTAGCTCACAAACGGAAGCGCTATTCCTGTATTCGGCAGCAACCCTGTGGCCACCCCAATATTGATTCCTGTTTGGAAAAATATCTGTGCCGCCAATCCACAGCAAAGCAGCATCCCGGCTAAATCCCTTGCTTTTTTGCCTATGCGTACACACTCAATCGCAATAATTAACTCCAGAATAATAATGATACAGCATCCTAAAAAACCTAATTCCTCTCCCGCCACTGCAAAAATAAAATCCGTCTGCGGCTCTGCAATAAAATTGCCGTTTTTCACTGAAGATACCACATTATTATTCAAACCTTTCCCATAAAGCTGCCCGGAACCGATAGCTATCTGGGAATTCAACTGCTGCAGCGCTGTATCAATATATTCCGGGTCTGTAGGACGCAGCCACGCCATAATTCTGTCATGCTGATAGCCCTTCAGAATTGTCTGATCCGGCTGCAGGATTAAACTGAAAAAAAGAATCACAAGCGGAACCGCTACTGCTATAATACCACCAATTATTTTATAACTCAACCCTCCAATAAAAATCATTGCACAAAACACCATCATAATGCTGATTGTTGTGGACAAGTCCGGCTGTTCCATAATAAGCACAAGCGGAATTCCAAGGCAAATTAAAGAAAACAGAATGATTTTCACCGTACTGATTTTTTCCTCATACTTTGAGAAAAGTTTCGCAAAAAACACAATCAAGACAATCTTCATGACATCGGAAGGCTGGAACCTGAAAAATCCTATATCAATCCAGCGCGTCGCACCATTTACATTTGTTCCGACCAGAAGAACCAGAACAAGCATACCTGTTCCAAGGACATAATAAATCCAGTAGAAATTCATCAGCCAGGAATAATCAATCAGAGATGCCGTAACCATCAGCACTAATCCGATTCCCAATCCGAAAATCTGCTTTTTCTGCACAGAATCCTGCGCACTGCCGATTACCATAATCCCAAGTACGGAAATCGCCGCCACCCAAAGAATGAGCCTGAATTTATAGTCCTTTAATTTGTATTGTCTTAACATGTTTTACACCTCGTCCTGACTCTCTCGAAATGTCCAATCGTATCTTTACTTTCATATGATCCAATTCTATGTATTTTGAAAGAACCTGCGATATGTCCTTCTTTATCCTGTCAGTAGTTTCCGGACTGCAGCACAGCCTGTCAGCAAGGATAACACCTTTCAGCCGCTCCCTGGCAATGCTCCCGGAGTTCTTCTTAAAAAATACACGGAAATCTCTCACTGTCCCATCCCTCTCAATTCTTTCTAAACAAACCTGTCATTCTGGAAAAAAAGGTTTCCGGTTTGCTCAATTCCATGAGGGGGACGGCCTCCCCGATGATTCGTCTGCTGATATTCAGAAACGCCTGGCCTGCACGGGTTTCTTCCCCCGCCAGGGGCTCTCCCTGGTTTGTAGAAATCACTACCCCTTCATCATCAGGCACGGCGCCAATTAAGTTTGCCGCCAGGATTTCCACTACATCATCTACAGACATCATATCGCCGCGGCGGATCATATCCATACGGAGACGGTTAATCAAAAGCTCTATCTTCTTAATTTCATTTGATTCCAGAAGCCCAATGATGCGGTCAGCATCACGGATAGCAGATACTTCCGGTGTTGTCACTACAATCGCTCTGTCAGCTCCGGCTATCGCATTTTTAAACCCCTGTTCAATCCCTGCCGGACAGTCAAGCAGGATATAATCAAAATGCTCTCTCAGCTCATCCGTAAGTTTTTTCATTTGCTCTGGGGTCACCGCCGTTTTATCGCGCGTCTGCGCCGACGGCAGCAGATAAAGGTTCGGAAAACGCTTGTCCCGAATTAATGCCTGTTTCTTCCGGCAGTTCCCTTCTATCACGTCCACCAAATTGTAGACGATTCTGTTTTCCAGTCCCATGACTACATCCAGGTTTCTAAGCCCGATATCGGTGTCAATCATGACTACCTTATGATTCAGCTTCGCCAGCCCTGTGCCGATATTCGCTGTGGCCGTTGTCTTGCCGACTCCGCCCTTGCCGGATGTCACTACGATTACTTCACTCATACTCTTATCCTCCTAAACCAGCGGCGTTCCCGGCGCCGCCTAAATCATTTCCGCAAAATCATTGCACGCTGTCTGATGTATTTTCTTCCTCCTCGGAAATGTCATTTAGAGTATCTCTGGAAATCTGCTTTACGTAAATGTGATTATCCTTTATGTATGCAATCTTAGGATCCATGCTGTATTCGCACGTATCCACGCGTTTCACGATCGCACTCCTTGCGATTTTATCTGCGATGCGTACCTGAATCGGTTTCATGACCAGGGCTGCCACTATGCACCCTCTGTCACCGCTCGCACCGGCGTATACATTGCCGCGGCAGGAACCGAGCACAATAATATTTCCTTTTGAAATTACATTGGCTCCGGGGTTTACATCCCCCAGAATTATCACACTGTGCTCCGTCTCCAGCACCTGCCCGGCGCGGAGGGTTCCGCGGTGAAACATCCCGTCACCCTCCTCTTGTTTTTCCTCTGCCAATTCTACTGCCTGCCGATAGTATTCCTCATGCTCCGGGATCTCATCTACAATACACAAAATATGGATGCCGGAATTGTTTACAATCGTATCTACTACCATCTTTTCCTGAGGCTTTGTCATCACCCTGCCCCGGAAGCTGACTGCCATCTTGGCATTTTTAAAAAAATTTGCGGATTCTTTAAATTTATCTGCAAGATCCAGCAACAGCTCATCAAAGGGGATTTTATCATCCAGTATGACAATAAGCCCATATTTATTGCTTTTTATGATTACCGTATTCCGGTTCATACTGTATGCCTCCAAACTCATTAATCCTGCACGGTATTATCCTCTGCCACTATTGTAGCGCTTCCTGTAATAATATCATTCTCCTCTTCAAGATTAAAGCGGTATTTCATAATATCTTTTGCTACCAACGCGGCATTCCGCGAAGTGTAGCCGTTCGTAATACGAATTGCCATCGCTATCTCCGGATTGTTGCACGGCGCATAGGAAATAAACAGCGCATGGTTTGCCTTATCCTCCCTCTGCTGCGCAGTCCCCGTCTTGCCCGCCATATCAAAATCGCCATACTCCTTGTTCATTTCCTTTATGGCAGAGCTGTTATTAACCACATCCCGCATCCCTCGATGAATCGTATCCCACAGCTCTGTGGGCAGCTCCAGTCGGTTGTGTACCACGGGCTCTGGCTCATCCAACGTCTTGCCAGAAGAATCTGTTACTTTTTGAAGCAGTGTCAAATCATAGCAGGTTCCGCTGTTCGCCAGAGTCGTCACATACCTCGCAATCTGGGATGTTGTATACGCCTGGTTCGACTGCCCCATCGCCGAACGGGTGGTATCTGCTGTCGCCATACGCGGCGCTATCTCGTCAATTTCAATCCCTGACTTTGCGTCAAATCCGTACATAGCGGCATATTTAGACAACCTCTCCATACCTTTGGCGTCGCTGTATTTCTCTTCTTCGTTGTCCGTTTTACCCAGCAGATAGCCAACTGTATTAAAATAGTAGTTACAGGATTCCTTGATAGCGTCTGACATTGCCAGTGGGCCGTGGGTACTAGGCGCTGACGGGGAATAAATCCAACAGTTGATCGGCGGATTTTCAGGAATCAAATCAAACTTTCCCTCGCAGTTCACATAGTCGTATAGCCCGATTACTCCCTCCTGGTATCCGGCGGTTGCCGATACCAGCTTGAACGTGGAACCGGGAGCCGTTTGCTCCTGCGTCGCCTTATTGTAAAACGGGCTGGACAAATCTGTGTTCAGCTTGTTATAGTAATCTGAATCCATATCGTTTGCCAGACGGTTATTATCATACCCCGGATACGTCACACACGCAAGAACATCTCCATTATCAGGATCCGTAATCACCACTGAACCGGAACACGGTTCCAGTGCGAGCTGTCCCGGCGTAATTTCCAGATTCAGTATTTTGGAACGAATAAAATCATAGGCGCTTATACCACCGGAAGACAGCTGATTGTAACTTTCATCATCCTGCTCCAGCACTCCCTGGTCATAAAGCAAAAGACACACATCTGCGCCGCTTAAGCTTCCTTCCATAATCATGTATTTATATATTTTTCGGCTGAACGTATCATCTTCAGACAGCTGTTCTTCAATAAAATCTGCCAGGGCATTGTTGGTTTCAGTGATATCCATATATTCACTGTCCACATCAAGTCCTGAAACATCCAGCCATCCTGCGGATATCGCATAGTCTAGATATTCCTGCATACTGATAGATTCATCTGTCGTCCACGCTTTATAGGTTTCATCATTTTTATCAATTTTATCCGCATCCAGAATTCCGGTACTTTGCGTCAGAAAATCATTTACAATATAGGACATATACGCCTGCCACTGCTCGTCCTCCATAACTTCGTCATAATCCTTATACGGCCTGGGATTTGCTGTGGTAAGCTGTTCTCTGATTTCCCGGAACACGGCCTTCTGTTTTGAGAGAAACGCCTGGTATACATTCTTCTCATTTTGCGTAGCATCGTCTGACGCCAGATGCTTGGCATCCAGCACATTATTCTCAAACAGAGCATAATATGCGTCATAAACGGCAATACGGATATCATCGCTGGAGTTTGTCCATTCGGTATTGAACTGCTTTTCATCAATCATATTCGCATAAACAATACCCGCAATGTACTGTTCCAGTATCTTATAAGCTGCAATCTGAAGCTCTCTGTCAATTGTAATATAAATATCATTTCCGGCCTGGGGAGCAACTTTTGAATCCTTCATCAGTACCTTTCCCATATTGTCCACGTACATCGTCTCCGATCCGTCTATGCCTTGAAGTTGGGACTCAAAAGACTTCTCCAGTCCTGATTTCCCCACTATGTCCGTATATTTATATATTTCATTGTCTTTATTCAGCGCTTCCATCTCTTCCAGGGATATCTGTCCCGTATATCCTATCAGCGGAGCGAAATACAGGCTGTCATTGTAAATGCGCAGGGAGTCCTCCACCACATCCACACCTTCATAGACATCTTTATTTTCCATAATAATGGACATTGTGCGCTCATTGATATCTTTTGCAAGGGTAGTGGACATATATTTTTGATAGCTGTTTGCCGCCACTTTACTCCGCATGATTGCCAGTTTCAAAATGGTTTCCTTACTCATCTCTGACTGCCGGGGAAGCTTTGCCTCTATAAGCTCCTCATCTGTATAATCAGGATTCAGAATGCCGTACATCTTCTCGCCGCACATATCTTCCATCATCTTATCGGGCGTGGCATTCTTCTGCTCATCATCCAGATCCTCAACATATGCCTCTCCATAGATGTCAGCTTTGAAACGCAGCAGATTTACGCCTTCACGCGTAAATTCATATTCATCGTTTTTGTTCAGGCGAATACCAAAATCCATCAGAATACTGTTTCCATTATCTTCTATTACACGCAGGATTCCATACATGCTGCTGTTCAGCGCTAGATTCTTGTCACGTTGTCTGCTATAGCTGCCATTATCTTCAAAAGTCACGGAGTACGCCAGCTTATTATATGCTAATGGATATCCGTTTCTATCGTATATTTCTCCACGTGTACTCTTTATCGTTCTTTCCTTTTTAATCTTCATGGTAAAGTCGGTCAAATAGCTTTCACCTTTAACAATCTGCAGATGAAAAAGCCTCTGTACCAGCGCAAATGCCAAGAGACAGAATACAAAAACAAGAATGGTTCCTCTCGACTCTCCCACCTTCGCAAGCTTTTTTCCCATAAATTTAAACAAGACTATCAACACTCCTTTGTTCTGCTTTCTCCAGTTTACGGTTCAACGCCAGCAGCAGACGATAGCAAAGCATCGTCAATATTGCAGTATAGATAACGCCGGGAATAATAACACGTCCCAGGTAGAAAAAGAAATCTGTCCGTCCCCGCAAAAGGAACCGGAATACATACTCCAGTATATGAAACGCCAAATCGCTGGCACAGACCAGGATAATGGGCATCTTGATATCATCATCATAAAAAATACGGAAACTAAATCCGTTAATATACCCTGTATACGTATAAAGCAGGGTATACACTCCAAGAATTCCCCCGCCAAAAAACACATCTGTGAGAATTCCACTCAAAAAACCAACGAACATCCCTTCCCTTTTTCCCCTCATCAGTGCAAAAGATACTGTGAACACCAGCATCAGGTTCGGCGTAACGGAAGCGAGGGATATCGTTTGGAGCAGCGTTGACTGCAAGAGAAATGCCGCCAAAACCAACACGAACATTACGATTCTTCTCTTCAATTTGCTGCCGCCTCCCCTCTTTTACTCTTCGTTTTGAGATTCACTTTCTGTTCCTGTTCCGCTTTCACTCTGAGAAGTATCCGGCGTAGCCGCGCCTTCCGTGTCAGCCTGGGCATCCAGGGACACTTTTGCATCGTCAATCTCTTTCAGTTCCTTAATTACAAGCACCTCATGGAGATGCCTGAAATCTACCATCGGCGTTATCGTTCCTGACTTTGTCAGATTATTAGAATCCATTCCCACATCACTGATATAACCAATCAGTATTCCCGGCAGGAATCTGTCGCTCACATCGGATGTCACGACTTTATCCCCCACTTTAACCCTGTCAGACTCATCTGTCAGCTTCACCAAGTTAATCTTTCCTTCATCTATCAGGCGCAAATCGCCAGCTATAATGCAGTTATCAGAAGTGGAGGTTACAGTTCCGGTAACGTTACTGTAATCATCAATAATAGAGCGCACCGTCGCCCAGTTTGGTCCCGTCTCTGTAATAATGCCCACCAGTCCTCCCTCTGTGATAACATTTTGGTTTACCAGAATCCCATCCTTAGACCCTTTATCAATCGTAAATACATTGAACCAGTTCCCGGTATCCTTTGCGATAATCCTGGCTCCTATTTTTTCATAATCATCATACTGCTGATCCAGCTCAAACAGTGCCTGCAGGCGGCTCAGCTCTTCCTTATCCTGTAAAAGCTGGCTGTTCTCTGCAGTCAGTGCGTCTACTTTTTCCTGCAATTCTTTGTTTTCAGCTACCAGGTCTGTAGAACTTTGAAAATATGCACTTTTATCCGTAATCCAGTTTCCCACTTCATTCAACCCATTCTGCACAGGTGTAATCACATATCCGGCTATATAGCGCAGCGGTCCTGTCGCTGCGTCCGTCACAAAACTCAAGACAATCAAAACCAGGCAGAATGCTGTAATCCCAGCCAGAATATATTTGCTTTTTAATGAATCATTGAACTTTTTCATGAAATTCCCTCTTTGCCATCCCTATTTGGTATTTTCGTCCCGCTACAGCTCCCTCAGCGGAAAGGCAAGCTTTCCGAGCTGCGGGTCATTCATAATCCGAACCAGCCCCCTGACAGTCGAAGCTGTCGGCTGCGGCACCTGATAAGTCGCTATTTCCAAATAACGTCCTGCATATTCCGCAAAATTTGGTATCTGTGACACACCTCCTGTCAAATATACCCCATTCCTCTGGATATCCGCTGCCAACTGGGGTGGGGTGCGCTCCAGGGTAATCTTTACGGCATCAACAATCTCTTTCAAAGAATCTGCAATTGCGTCATTTACATCCGCAGATGTAACAAGCACCGGAACCGGAAGCCCTGTTACGGTATGAATACCGTACACTTTCATCTGCTTTGGCACGCCATGAAGCAAATACGCCAGATTATTCTTCAGGATTTCTGAGGTTCTGCGCCCGATGCTCAAATCGCACCGACGGCGCACAATATTCCGTATATCTTCATCAAGCCGGTAACCGCCTATGCCAAGCCGTTTCCCCACAATAACTTTTCCTTCAGAAACAACACTGATATCTGTGGCAGACGCCCCGATATTTACCACTACGTTTCCCATAGGATGAAGCACCGGCATCCCGATCCCCGCCGCATCTGCCAATCCATTCTCAATAAGCGCCACGCGCTTTGAGCGGATACCTCCGGTCAAAAGCTGCTGAAATGCCATCCTTTCCAATTCACTGATACCAACAGGAACTGTCATAAGGATATCCGGATACTTTGTCACCGGATTTGTGTAACGTTTCAGCAAACGGTTCAGCACAATCCCCATATTCCTGACGTCTGCAATGCCCCCATTCTTCATAGGGCTCCCTGCTTCCACGCTCACCGGAGCCTTCTCATACATCTCAAAAGCTTTCAGACCGATAGCAATTACATGTGCTTTGTCCCGAACCGCAATCATATTTTTTTCATGTACATATTTTTTTTCATTTTTATCGCAGATTTTGATGGTATCTGTCCCCAAATCAACTCCGCAAATCTTCCGAAACAGCATATACATCCCTCTATTCAGCTTTCCAGGATACTGCTCTCCCGGAAACTCATGTATTTTCTATCCCCGATAATCACGTGATCCAGCAATTCAACTCCAAGAAACGCCCCTGCTTCCCTTACTCTTTCTGTAAACGCCAAATCTTCTCTGCTTGGTGTGGGATCGCCGCTTGGATGATTGTGTACCAGCACAATAGAAACTGCATGGTAATGCAGCGCTTGAATAAATATCTCTCGCGGTGAAACGGCAGAGGCATTGACTGTGCCTTTGGAAATAATCTGTTCCCCCAGAAGACGGTTCTTCGTATTCAAAAGCATAAGCGCCACCTGTTCCTGGTCGCTGTGCCGAAAATCTTCCATATAATAAGCGGCAATCGTGGACGGTTCATTAAAATGCAGCGCCTTTTCCGCTTTCTGCTTGGCAAGCCTCCTGGACAGCTCCAGCATACACTGAATCTGCACTGCCTTCACTTTCCCAACCCCACTGTGTTTCATTAAATCCGGAATGGTCAGCCTGTGAAGCCCTAAAATTCCTTCTTCTCCGGGAGTAGAAGATAAGAGACGCTTTGCAAGTTCAAGAGCCGGAAGCCCTTGCGCCCCTGTCCGCAGGATAACGCTTAAAAGTTCTGCGTCTGTAAGCATCTCTGCGCCATAAGCCATGCATTTTTCGTAAGGCTTGTCCATAACCGGAAGCTCTTTCATCGTATACTTATTATTCATAAATGTGCTTTTTTCAAACCCTCTCCCGTCTGAAAACTCAACTGCGCACTATAAACATGGTACATTCTAACACAAAATCCCCTTAATGTATACATGATTAATCTTAAATTTTTGTGTACTGATTCATAATCAATGCCGTCCCCGCATATCTGTGAATTTTCAAACACGCTCTAAACTACAGACGGCGCATATCTCCGCATCACAGCCTCAGCTACCTTTATGCCATCCATGGCAGCCGAAGTAATCCCTCCGGCATACCCGGCACCCTCGCCGCAAGGATAAATTCCTGCAACGCTGCCCTGCAGCTCTTCATTCCGCGGTATCTTTACAGGAGATGAAGTCCGGCTCTCCACCCCTGAGAGAACAGCATCTTTCCTGTCAAATCCGCGGATAATCTGTCCGCATCCCAGGATTCCCTCTTTTAAGGATTCATATAGTTCCTGCGGAAAACAAGACTTTAAATCCGCATATACAAATTCCCCTTTAATACCGGGTTCCACCTCTCCTGCCGCTCTGCTGGCAATACCCTGGCAGAAATCACCCAGAAGCTGTACGGGAACCTTCCCGTCCCCCGCCCGGTAAGCGGCCTCTTCCAGCTTTCTCTGAAAATGCATTCCCGCCAGCACATCCTTCCCTCCATAATCTGCAGGATTTACCGTTACGACCATAGCGCTGTTCGCATTTGCGCCGCCGCGGTCATGGTAGCTCATGCCGTTCACTGCCAGCATTCCCTGCTCTGAGGATGCATTCACTACATATCCGCCCGGACACATACAGAAAGAATAGCACCCTCTGCCATTCTCCAGCCGTCTGGTAAGTTTATAGTCTGCTGCCGGAAGTACATTCCCCCGCTCCCTCCCATACTGGGAAAAGTCAATCATATTCTGCGGATGCTCAATACGCACGCCAACTGCAAAGGATTTTGCTTCCATAGCCACAGCTTTCCGGTTCAACATCTCAAAAGTATCCCTGGCGCTGTGTCCAATCGCCAGCACCAGTACGTCACAGGGAATCCAGATTCCATGATTAATTTCCACTGCCGAAACCCCGCCCTTTTCTATTTGTATATCTGTCATCCTGCTTCGGAAATGCACATCCCCGCCCAATGCAAGAATCTCCTCCCTGATATTTTTCACTACATCCCGAAGGATATCCGTACCAATATGCGGTTTATTCAGCCACAAAATTTCTTCCGGGGCGCCGGCTCCCACAAAACTCTCCAGCACATAGCGGTTCCTGCCCGTAGAATCTTTCACTGCTGTATTCAGCTTTCCGTCTGAAAATGTCCCTGCGCCTCCTTCCCCAAACTGAACATTCGATGTTTCGTCAAGTATCCCTGTCTTCCAGAAAAATTCCACTTTTTTCTGCCTCTCCTCTACACAGTCTCCCCGTTCCAAAATCACCGGGCAGTATCCTGCCCTCGCCAGGGCCAGACCGCAAAAAAGCCCCGCAGGGCCTGTACCAATGATAACAGGGCGCCGTGAAAGGCGGCAGCTTCCCTGCTTCGGAAAATGATATTCCTTCTTTTCTGCTTTCTGGATATTCGCAGCTTTCGCACGCCTGAGCACGCTTTCCTGTCCTTTCACTTTCACGTCTACTGTATAGACAAATTTAATTTGAGGCTTTTTTCTGGCGTCAACAGACTGCTTGACAAGCTCCCAGGAAATAAGGTCACTCTGTTTTATCTTTAATACCTTTAAAATTTCCTGCTCCAAATCCCCCTGCGTATGGGGAACATTTACCTTCAACTGCCCGATTCGAATCATACTTTCCTCCCTGCACTGCTTCCTGCTATATGCCCGCTCGCCCATGCCCACTGTAGATTATATCCCCCGCACGCCCCGTCTACATCCAGCAGCTCCCCCGCCAGATATAACCCCGGAAATATTTTGGATTCTAATGTTTCTGCACAAATTTCCTCTGCCGGAACGCCGCCTGCGCATACTTGCGCCATCTCAAATGACTTTGTCCCCATCACTTCCAGCGTCAGGTTTTTAATAAACGAAACTGCATTTTCGCAAAAATTCTCTCTGTTTTTCCCATACAATTTCAAAAATGCCCGGATAATCTTTTCCTTCCATACCCCCGCCAGCAGTTCTGCCGCCGATTTCTCCGGGAAACAAGCACTTTTTTGTTCCATCAGCTCTTTAATCTCTGTTCGGCTATACTCTGGCATCATGTCCACATGCAAGCGCACATTCTTCTGTTCACCTAAAGCTTCCGCTGCAAACCGGCTAAGCTGGAATACCACAATTCCAGATACTCCATAGTCTGTCCACTGCAGCTCCCCGGAATCCTGATACACGGTTTTTCCATCAATTTCCAAGGCAAGCTTCACATAGTTTCTGGTTCCTGAAAGCATACGCGGAATACTTCCCCGGACTTTCAGCGGAACAAGCGCCGGATAAACCGGGCGCAGGCTATGCCCGCATTTCCTGGCCAGCTCATAACCGCTTCCGTCAGAACCAGTCTGCGGCGCTGCCATTCCTCCGGCACACAGGATTACATCATCACATACATATTTCCACGCAGCCGTGTGTACAGCAAAGCCTTCCTCTGTCTGACGGATTTCCGTCACCCGCTCCTTATATTTCATTTTAACCTTTAAACGCCGGATTTCCTGCATCAGAACCTCCAGCACACTTCCCGCCTGGTCTGTATAAGGATAAATATATCCATCCCGTTCCCGCGTCAAAAGCCCCAGTCCATGAAAAAATTCCAGGGTTTTTTCTGCCGGAAACTTCCTCAGAACCCGGCTCACAAAATCTTCTTCTGCTCCCCGGTATGTGTTCTTTTCCGGCGCTTTCCTATTCGTAAGGTTGCACCTGCCGTTTCCGGTAACCAGTAACTTTTTGCCCGGCTTTTCCATCTGTTCCAGTACAGTCACAGCAGCGCCCTGCCGTGCCGCAGTAATGGCTGCCATCAGTCCCGAAGCCCCTGCGCCTACGATAATGACTCTTTTCATAATCATTTTCTTTCCTTTTTACAGTTCTTTCACTACCCCTGCATCCAGCAGATTCTGCAGCGATTTCAGAATCCCCAGCTTCGCATGATACCATGTCAGACCGCCCTGGAAATACACTGCATAAGGCGGTTTTATCGGACCGTCGGCTGAAAGCTCAATCGAAGAACCCTGCACGAACGCGCCCGCTGCCATAATAACATCACTATCATATCCCGGCATCGCCCACGGTTCGGGAGTCACATAACTGTCTACCGGAGCCGCTGCCTGGATTCCTTTACAAAATTCTACTACGCCCTCAGGACTTCCAAATGTTACCGCCTGGATAATATCGTGCCGGCTCTCGCTTCCATTCGGCACCACTTCAAATCCCAGCCTTTCATAGATATTCGCCGCAAATACTGCGCCCTTTAATGCTCCTGCAACCACTGTAGGAGCCAGGAAAAGCCCCTGGTAAAAGGACTGCATCACCCCCAGGGATGCTCCCACCTCACGCCCCAGTCCGGGAGATGTCAAACGATACGCCGCATTTTCAATGCATTCTTCCGTTCCTGCAATATATCCGCCAATGGGCGCCAGCCCGCCGCCCGGATTCTTAATTAAAGAACCCACTACCATATCAGCCCCCATATCCGAGGGCTCCTTGATCTCCACAAACTCCCCATAACAATTGTCCACCATACAGAGGATATCCTTACGTATACTCTTTACAAAAGCAACAGCTTTGCCGATTCTCTCCACCGAAAGTGTCGGGCGCGTCTGATACCCCTTCGAGCGTTGAATCGCTACCAGTTTCGTTTTCGGTGTGACTGCACGGCGGATTTCCTCAAAATCAAAGTTTCCGTCCCCCCGCAAGTCTACCTGGCGGTACGTAATGCCGTACTCTGCCAGCGACCCTTTGGACGGCCGGATACCAATAACTTCTTCTAATGTATCATAAGGCTTTCCTGATATAGATAAAAGTTCATCTCCTGGTCTTAGATTTGACATGAGCGCCAGAGCGAGCGCATGGGTTCCGCAAGTAATCTGCGGCCGCACCAGCGCTGCCTCCGTATGGAACACAGCTGCATACACTTCCTCCAGCTTGTCACGTCCTAAATCATTATAACCATATCCGCTGCTGCTGTTAAAGCACTCTGCCCCTACCCTGCACTCCTGCATAGCTCCAATGACCTTTAGCTGGTTGTATTCCGCTACAGCGTCAATTTCCCAAAACCGTGTTTTTAATTCTTCTTCTATTTTCTGCCCAAAATCCAATACCGCTTCGCTGATTCCCAGCCTGCGGTAGCTATTCTCCAATATATCCATTGCCATCTTTGTCCAAAATCCCTCGTTCTTTCAGGACTTGTACCATCCTTTCTAAGATTTCTTTATCATCATATGCAAACGCCTCTTTGTCAATCCTGCAGACGTCCCGCTCCCTCCGGAACCAGGTAAGCTGCCGCTTGGCAAAGTGGCGGGTATCTCTTTTTAAAATATACACAGCCTCTTCAAGCGTACATTCCCCATCCAGATAACTCAGGATTTCTTTATATCCCAGCCCCTGCATGGAAACCATGTCTCTTGTATACCCCTTTTCCTTTAACGCCTTTACTTCATCAACCAATCCGTCCGCAAGCATCCTGTCTACCCTCGCGTCAATCTTCTGATACAGCCTGTCCCTCCTGTCATCCAACACAAAGTACGCAAACTGATACGGTGATTCCTTCTGTCGTTCCTTTGCATTATGCTCTGAAATCGGTTCCCCGGTCTCATGAAAATATTCCAGCGCGCGGATTACCCGTTTTACATTATTCGCATGAATCTGCCGGGCAGACGCGGCGTCCACTTCCGCCAGCATCCGGTGCAGGTATTCATTCCCCTTATCCTTTGCCAGCGCTTCCAGCTCTCTCCGAAACCCATTGTCCTCACCGTTTTCCGTAAAATCAATATCATAGAGCACAGCCTGGATATAGAATCCGGTTCCTCCCACCAGAATAGGAATCCTGCCTCTCCCATAAATTTCTTTGATGCACCTGTCTGCATACGCTTTGAACTTCACGACATGGAACTCTTCATCCGGCTCCAATATATCCACCAGATGGTGAGGGACTCCCCCCATCTCATCCGGCATAATCTTGGCCGAACCGATATCCATATGCTTATAGACCTGCATAGAATCCGCAGAAATGATTTCCCCACCCACCAGCTTCGCCAGCCGTATCGATAGTTCTGTTTTTCCCACCGCCGTGGGCCCGGTCAATACAATTAATGGCTTTTTCATATCACACAATTCTCTTAAACTTTTTCTCCATTTCATATTTTGTCATAGAAATAATGGTAGGCCTTCCGTGTGGGCAGTTGTAAGGATTCTCTAATCTCAGCAGCTCATCAATCAGGGCGTCCGCCTCTGCCGCAGACATCTGATGATTTCCCTTCACCGCCGCCTTGCAGGACATGGACGCAATCTTTTCATTAATCATCTCCGCCTGCACACGCCCTGGCTGCTCCGCCATGCCGTCCAGCATCTCCAAAAATAACTCTCTCTGCGCGATTCCATACAGATTCGCCGGAACTGCACTCACAGCATATTCCCTCCCGCCAAAAGGCGAAATTTCAAATCCCAGCCGCGTAAAATGCTCCATGTAACGTTTCAGCAGTTCTTCCTCCTGCATACTCAACGTCAGAATCATAGGCGGGGAAAGCTGCTGGGAAGTAAACTCCTTATTCTCCAGATTTTTCATCGTCCTCTCATACAGCACCTTTTCATGGGCGGCGTGCTGATCAATGATATAAAGCTTTTCATTGAATTCTACCAGCCAATAAGTACCGAATACCTGTCCAATCAAGCGGTGCTCACGTGCGCTTTCCTGTGAGAGAAATTTCAGTTCCATCTGCCGTCCCGCCGGCTGTGCATGTGCCGCTTCCTCTTTTCGTTCTCCTGTATCCGGCGCTTTCACAGGCTCAGCTTCTGCTCTCCCCTCCTGCGCCGTCCCCGGAATCTCCGCCGAAACCCTTGCCAGTGTCCCGGGCTTTTTCTCCGTAAGATAAGGCTTCATCATCTGCTCTGGAGACGTACCCTGCCCGGCCGAACCATATTTCATAAACGCATCTATTTCCTTTGGCGTCGGCAGCACGCCCTTCTTTTCTCCATCATAAAGGGAACGCTCTTCACGTATCTGTTCCCGCCTGTTTTTCTCAAAAGGCTCGGGAATAGCGGATGGCTTCTTCATCTGCGGTACATCTGTTTTTCTCTTTTCATCTTTGACAGATACCTCCGGAATCATTTCCCGGTGGGAAAGCCCTTGTTTTACCGCATGGTACACCATCTGATACATCTTCTGCCCGTCGGCAAAACGCAGTTCCATCTTTGTAGGATGGACATTAATATCCAGGATTCTCCCATCAACTGTAAACTGCAGCGCTGTAAACGGATATTTATGCTGCATCATAAATGTCTTATAGCCGTCCTCAATTGCCTTGGCGATAATACTGCTTTTGATATAACGCCCATTGATAAAATAATTCTCATAATTTCTGTTTCCCCTGGAGATGACAGGTTTTCCGATAAATCCATCAATAGAAACATCCTCATCCTCCACATGGATTTCTACCAGATTGGCCGCAATATCCCTTCCGTAAATACCATAGATAATGTCCTTCAGGTTCGTATTCCCCGACGTATGCAGCTTCGTCTGATTGCTATTTATAAATTTAAATGCAATCTCCGGATGGGACAGCGCCATACGCTCCATCAAATCGCTGATGTACCCCGCCTCGGTCATAGGGCTCTTCAAAAATTTCTTTCTCGCCGGAGTGTTATAAAAAATATTCCGTACCAGAAACGTCGTCCCCTCCGGCGCGCCAATCTCATCCATCCCTTTTTCCGTACCGCCCTCAATGAGGTACCTGCATCCCATCAGGTTCCCTGCCGTTTTCGTAATCAGCTCTACCTGACACACAGCGGCAATACTGGAGAGCGCTTCCCCCCGGAAGCCCAGTGAGGCCACATTTAGCAAGTCCTCTACCTTAGAAATTTTGCTGGTAGCATGGCGCAGGAAAGCCAGCGGAACCTGAGATGTTTCGATTCCCTCCCCGTTATCCGTGATTCGGATGAAAGAAATGCCTCCTTCTTTGATTTCTACCGTAATGGCATTTGCCCCCGCGTCAATCGCATTTTCCACGAGCTCTTTCACAATGGAAGCTGGGCGTTCTATGACCTCGCCCGCTGCAATTTTATCAATGGTATTCTGGTCTAAAACTGCGATATTTTTCATCTTCCCCACCTGTTTTTCAGTTTCTGCTGTAAACGGTAAATTGTATTTAACGCGTCAAGCGGCGTCATATTTCCCACATCAATTTCACTTAATTCTTTCATAATGTCCTCTTCGCGCACAGTCTCAAACAAGGACATCTGCGCCACATCCACCTGGTCATATTTCTTCTGCTTCTTCGGTTTCTTCTTTTCTCCGTACTCTGCTTTAATTTCGCTGACTTTATCTGTGATATCCGCATTGCTCAGCTCCTCAGCCAATTCCTTGGCACGCTCAATCACCGTATCCGGGACTCCCGCCAGCTTCGCTACCTGGATACCGTAGCTCTTATCCGCGCCTCCCTTTACGATTTTCCGCAGGAATACAATGTCATCACCTTTTTCTTTCACAGCAATGCAGTAATTATGAACAGCGTCTATCTTTCCCTCCAGCTCAGTCAGCTCGTGGTAATGGGTCGCAAACAGGGTCTTTGCTCCCAGAAGCTTCGGATTGCTGATATGCTCTACCACTGCCCAGGCAATGCTCAAACCGTCAAAGGTGCTGGTTCCCCTTCCAATTTCATCCAAAATCAGCAGACTGTTCCGGGTAGCGTTCCGAAGGATATTCGCCACTTCCGTCATTTCCACCATAAAAGTACTCTGGCCGGAAGCCAAATCATCCGACGCGCCCACACGGGTAAAAATCCTGTCTACAATTCCAACCTTTCCGCTGTCTGCCGGGATAAAGCTTCCAAGCTGCGCCATCAGCACAATAAGCGCGGTTTGGCGCATATAGGTAGATTTTCCAGCCATATTCGGCCCTGTGATAATAGATATCCGGTTGCTTCCATTATCCAGATAAGTGTCGTTGGAAATAAACATATCATTGTTTATCATTTTTTCTACCACCGGATGACGGCCGCCTTTAATGTCAATCATACCCTTTTCATTCATATCAGGCCGCACGTAATGATTATGCTCCGCCACCAGGGATAGGGACGCAAATACGTCCGTCTGCGCAATCGCCTTTGCCGTCTGCTGAATCCGCACCACTTCTTTCGCAATCGTATCGCGGATTTCACAGAACATATCATACTCCATCGAAAACAGCTTGTCCTCCGCGCCCAGAATCATATCTTCCAGCTCTTTTAGCTCCGGCGTAATATAACGTTCCGCATTCGTCAGCGTCTGCTTCCGTGTATAGCGTTCCGGCACCAAATCCTTAAAAGAATTTGTCACTTCAAGATAGTATCCAAATACTTTGTTATATTTGATTTTCAGGTTCTTGATTCCTGTCGAATCCCTCTCCTTTGCCTCAAGCTCTGCCAGCCAGGTTTTACCTTCCGTTTTGGAATTCCGCAGCTTGTCAATCTCCTCGCTGTACCCGGTTTTGATAATGCCGCCTTCTTTGATGGCAATCGGCGGCTCCTCCGTAATCGATGCGTCAATCAAGTGAAAAATGTCCTCCAGCGCATCCAGCTGTTCCTCTATCTCCAGCAGAAGCTCTGATCGAAACCCTTTCAAAATATACTTAATATGCGGAAGCATTTCCAGGGAACTTTTAAATGCAATCAAATCCCTGGGATTTGCCGATTTATAACTGATTTTGCTGATTAAACGCTCCAAATCATACACTGGGTTCAAATATTCCCTGATTTCTTCCCGACAGATGGCATTTCCATTTAACTCCTCCACGGCGTCCAGCCTGCGGTTAATTTCCTTTTTGTCAATCAAAGGCTGTTCAATAAAACTGCGCAGCATTCTCGCACCCATAGCGGTCTTTGTCTTATCCAGCACCCACATCAGAGAGCCTCTTTTCTGCTTTTCCCGCAGAGTTTCGCACAGTTCCAGGTTTCTTCTCGTGGAGCTGTCAAGAATCATGTATTTTCCAGTCACATAGGGAGTCAGCCGCGTCAGGTTTGACAAAGAACTTTTCTGAGTTTCAAGAAGATACTGCAAAAGGGCTCCCGCCGCAATCACACCGCAGTTATAATCCCCAAGCCCCAGCCCCGCCAGAGTCTTTACCTCAAAATGCTCCATCAGGGCACGCCTGCACAAATCATCGTCAAAATACCAGGATTCCAGGGAATACACGGTAATCCCCATCCGGGACTTCATATCCTCCACATCTATACCGCTCACATAAAACGGCTCATTGCAGATAATCTCTGCGGGAGAAAACTTCGTAATCTCATCCATAAGCTTTCTGGAACTGTCAAGCTCCGTCATAAAATAATCTCCTGTGGTAATATCTGAGACTGACACTCCATAGCGGTCTGCCATGTAGACAATACACATAATATAATTATTTTTCGTCTCATCCAATGCCTGAGTATTCAGGTTTGTACCCGGCGTAACGATACGTATAACTTCCCGCTTCACAATCCCTTTCGCCTGTTTTGGATCCTCCACCTGTTCACAAATAGCCACCTTATATCCTTTGGATACCAGCTTATTCAGATATCCTTCCACTGCATGATAGGGTATCCCGCACATGGGCGCCCGTTCTGCCTGCCCGCAATCCTTCCCGGTGAGGGTAATTTCCAGCTCCCGTGACGCCGTAACTGCATCGTCGAAAAACATCTCATAAAAATCTCCCAGCCGATAGAAAAGAATGCAATCCTTATACTGCTCCTTTGTGCTCATGTATTGCTGCATCATCGGCGTCAAACGTGCCGCATCTACTCTCATCTTTTCCCCTTTCTGATGCACTTGCCGCGTCATCTTTCCTCTAAACCGTATATTATTTATAGCTCCCCATATAATAAAACCCTTTGCTTTCTTCCAGTTTTACATCTATAATCTTCCCGATGAGATTTTCCGTTCCCGGAAAATGTACCAGCAGGTTATTGCTAAGCCTCCCTGTCAGCAAACGGCTGTCCTGCTCGTTTACCTGCTCCACCAGCACCGGCATCGTCTGCCCTTCAAAACGGCTGCTGGTTCTCTTCGAAATCTCCTGTACCTTCTGCAGCAGCGTGTCAAACCGCTCTTTTACCACATCCTCAGGCACCTGATTCTCCATGACCGCTGCCGGAGTGCCCGTCCGTTTCGAATAAATAAAAGTAAACGCGCTGTCATATCGTACTTTCCGCACAACATCCAGCGTCTCCCGAAAGTCCTCTTCTGTCTCCCCCGGAAATCCTACAATAATATCCGTCGTCAAAGAAATGTCGGGGATTGCATTCCGCAGTTTTTCAACTAAAGCCAAGTACTGTTCCTTCGTGTATCGACGATTCATAATCTTTAACAGACGGCTGCTTCCCGACTGGAGCGGAAGATGCATATGGCGGCATATCTTTTCGGAGTTTTTCATAACTTCAATCAACTCGTCTGAAAGATCCTTCGGATGAGAAGTCATAAAGCGGATGCGCTCTAATCCCTCTATCTTTTCTACTTCCTGCAAAAGCTCTGCAAAGCTTATGGGATGCTCCAGATTTTTTCCATAAGAATTCACATTCTGCCCAAGGAGCATGACCTCTACCACTCCGTCCTGCACAAGCCGCCGGATTTCCTGCAGGATATCTTCCGGTTTCCTGCTGCGTTCCCTCCCCCTCACATACGGAACGATACAGTAGCTGCAGAAATTGTTACAGCCGTACATAATATTCACCCCGGATTTAAAGAAAAATTTCCTGTCAGCCGGAAGTTCCTCAACAATCTTATCCGTCTCTTTCCAGATATCAATAATCATCCTGTCTGATTCCAGACTGGATGCCAGCAGCTCCGCAAATTTATATATGTTATGGGTGCCGAAAACCAAATCCACGAACCGATAACTCTTTTGCAGCTTCTCCACCACAGACAGTTCCTGCATCATGCAGCCGCACAGGGCGATTTTCATATGGGGATTTTTTTTCTTAATGGTATTCAGAAATCCCAGCCGCCCGTATACCTTTTGGTTTGCATTATCCCTGACCGTGCAGGTATTGTAGAGAACAAGCTCCGCATGCTCATCTTCTGTCATCTCATATCCAATTTTCTCCAAAATACCGATAAGCTTCTCACTGTCCCGGGCATTCATCTGACACCCGAAGGTATGTACACTGGCAGAAGGCAGCCGTCCGTTTTCCTCAAAAAAACGCTTCGTATACTGACGGCATTCCGCCATAAAATAATATTGCCTGGCGGGTTCCTCCAACGGCGGTTCCTGCCTTAAATCTATCTTATCTAAATTTATCTCATTATACATTTTCCCGGCCTTTTCCTTTCTGTCATACGAATACTTTTAAGAACCGCCCCCATTGTAACACTTTGCTGATAGAAAAGCAATTCCCAAAAAGCAAGCGCAAAAAGAGGGCGATGGAGCTTCTGCTTTCCACCGCCCGTATAACTATCTGCGTTTAAACTATAACAGTTCAGCCTTCGGCTTCCTGTTACCTTATACTAATAAATTCAGCATTGTCCCTACCGCATAATAATTGCCAAGGTTGTACGCACCACTTCTTGCAAACCTTGCAAAATCCAGGAAAGACTCTGACATCGTCGAATTGGATGAAACTGCTCCTGAAGAACTTGCATTTCCCTTTCCAGTGCCAGAGCTTCCGGAAACACCTGCAATCTTATCGACCGGTGTGTCAAGGATAGCCGTTGCCTTTGTGCCGACACGCTCAGCCAATCCATACTGACCGCCTAAAAGATTCTTTGTCTCCTCATAATCCTTGTCTAAGGATTCCGTAAGTTTCTTCTCATCCAGCTGCATCTTTCCGTACTTGTCGATACTGATCCCCATAGCTTTCAGGGTCTTTTCTGACGGCACTGCCCGCTCAAAAGCTGCCAGATGAGAAGCTACAGTCGAACTACGGTTAGAATTGCTTGACAGATAAGATTTTGTCTCATTGTACTGATTTACAAAATCCTTTACTGAGGAAATGATATTGCTCTTTTCCTTTTCCATTGCCGCTGTTGCTTTCTCATAAGCCGCGTTATCGCCTGACTCCAACGCTTCTTCTGCATCTGCACGAACTGCCTCATACCTGGAAAAAACGCTGTCCGCACTGCCAACCTGCAGTTTTGAAGCCGCTGCTTCCATATCTTCCAACGTTGACCGATATCCCATCAGGAATGTTGTTGTGCTGCTGGCACTGCTTGTTGTCTTGTTTGCAGAACTGCCGGAAGAAAGATTCTTCACTGTTTCCTTCGCCTGATAGGAGGCAGTTTTGTACGTACTGGAATTATTGATGAGTGTGCTTTGATAATCATAAGCCCTGCTGCTTGATACTCCACTGATACCCATAAAAACATCTCCTTTCTGGTATAGCAATACCTAATTTCATATTACATAGAATATATCGGCAGTTTTTACCAGAATAATAAGCTGATAGAAAAATTCACCGGGACAAATCTTTATCCGTCAGTTGCCTCATAAATCTTTCTGCATGCGAACTGTCCCCACCGTACACTCCAAACCCTCGGAAATATGCACTCTCGGAACCCAGCCCAGCTCTCTCAGCATGGATGCGTCCAACATCGCCCTGGTTGCCGTAGAATAGCCCAGTTTCTCCTTTTCATCCGGAATCCGGAAAACCACCTCCGTGCCGGCAATCCGCGCCAGACAGCCCGCCAAATCTTTCAGCATAATATCAGAATCCTCATCCGCCACATTATACGCTTTTCCCGTCTGTCCCAAAAGCATCGTATACAAAACCGCTGAAATGGTATCCGTCACAAATGTATAAGAGTATTTTTGTGTTCCTTCACTCTTTAGTATAATATCTTCTCCGTCCGCCGCCTTCCTGATAAACTGGGAAATTGCTTTTGAATCAGAGGACAACATCGTAGGTCCGTAAACGCGGCTGAGCCTCGGTATCGTAAATGCCAGCCCATGTGTATGACAATAAGCATTGCACAGTGTCTCACCCAGCCGTTTACTCTCCGGATAACCTGCCCGAAGCGTATTGCAGTCCAGATAGCCCAGATAACCCTCCGAAAATTTATCCGTATCGCCCCTGTTTTCCCCATAAATTTCCACGGATGAGACAAAACAGAACTGCCTCGCATGATGGGAAACCGCATAATCCAGCAGATTTTTCGTACCGATAACATTCGAAACAATCGTCCCGATCGAATCTTCCGAATACTGCAGCGGATGTGTATTGCTTGCCGCATGGATGACGTAATCCACTGCGCCGCATTCCGGAATCCCATCGTTTACATCACAAGCCGCATAACCAAAGCATTCTTCTTTCCAATATTCCGCAAAGCGTTCTTCTGCCCTGTGCGGATTCCTGCTCAACGCAATAATATCCACCGGCTTCTCAAGCGTCTTATTCAAAAGCATCAAAAAATCAATCAGGCATTTTCCGATCATTCCCGTAGCTCCTGAAACCATCACTGTCCTGCCCTGCAGCTTCTCCCTGATAAATTCCTGTCCCGCCAGATACTGCAGCTCTCTTTCATAAAGTCCCCAGACGTTTTCCTTTTCTACACCGCTCAATTTACTTCTCACTTTCTCCATACTTTATCATCAATAATCCTTGTATAGCTCTGTATGATTTTAATCACTTTCATTGATACATTATCGTCTGCATAATCCGGCACTTCAGTCTCACACGGCTCCATATCCACCGCAATCTCTACCGCCTGCAAGATAGACTCTTCCTTGATGCCTCCTATCACAAAACACCCTTTATCTAAAGCCTCCGGCCTTTCTGTCGAGGTTCGGATGCATACTGCCGGAAAACGGCTCACCGCAGCTTCCTCCGGCATTGTCCCACTGTCTGACACAACACAGAAAGCATTTCGCATCAATTTGCTGTAATCCGTAAAACTGAAAGGCGGCATCTTTTTTACCAGAGGATGAAATTCAAAATGGTTCTTCGACATGATATTCGCACTTCTGGGATGCACTGAATAAATCACAGGCATCTGATACTTTTCCGCAAGGCTGTTCACTGCGCTCATCAGGCTCATAAAGTGCTGCTCATTGTCCATATTTTCTTCCCTGTGCGCGGACAGGACAATGTACTTCCCTTTCTTCATCCGGAGCTGCTCCAAAATCCTGCTGCCTTCAATCTCGCTCTCATGGGCGCAGATAATCTCCTTCATAGGTGAGCCTGTCACATACACATGCTCCTTCTTTACACCCTCGGCAATCAGATGCCTCCTGGCGTGTTCCGTATAAGGAAGGTTAACATCTGAAATATGGTCAACAATCCTCCTGTTGGTTTCTTCCGGAAGATTTTCATCAAAGCACCTGTTTCCCGCTTCCATATGGAAAATGGGTATCTTAAGCCTCTTAGCTGAAATCGCCGTAAGCGCCGAGTTCGTATCCCCCAAGATAAGCAGTGCGTCCGGTTTTTCTTTCCGCATCACCTCATAAGATTTCGCTATGATATTTCCCAGCGTTTCCCCCAGATGTTCTCCTACGACTCCCAGGTAAAAATCCGGTTTCCGAATTCCCAAATCCTCATAAAAAATCTCATTCAGCCTGTCGTCATAATTCTGTCCTGTGTGTACAAACACATGCTCAAAATATTTATCCGCCTTTTTTATAATCTCAGACAGGCGGATAAGCTCCGGCCTTGTGCCGACAATTGTCATTACTTTTAGTTTCTTCATGCTCTTCTCCTCCTTTTATTCTCAACAATGAATACATTGTCTCTTTTCCTATCCGATCCAGGTTCTGTTTTTTGCCGAACCGATCAGCACTTGTTTTCCCTGGAATGCAAATCCATATTTGCGCATACGCTCCTCGGGAATGCCTTTCGCTGTAAGCGCAGCTTCATATCTCTTCTGTTCAATCTGCAGCAGCGCCGCATTCACAGTATCTTGCAGCCCTGCTTCTTTCGCGGGCTGATGTACCTTGAATTCCAGAATAAATGCATCATCATCCTGATAAAGCGGCTCCAACATCACATCATACCGTCCGAAACCGCTTTCCCGATTCGACGTCAGCACATATCTGTCGGACAGTTCCACCATCAACCCCAGTACAAAACCGTGGTAAAAGCGCTCCGGCTCCTGGAAAGACGGATTTTTCCCGGTGTCAAAAGAGCTGAACGTTTCCAGCGCTACTCTATTTATATATTCATTCATCGCATCCACATCATCCAACAGCAGCGCCTTAATGAAATCATTATAGCTGTCCCCATACTCCGTAAACCAGTCCTGGACCATCGTTTCAAACATAACGCGCACTTCCCTGTTGGTAATTGCCAGGTAATAAGAAAACCTTCCCGTACGCTCCAAAAATTCCGTTTTCACTACTTTCAGATAACCGCCGGCTAGCAGCAGGCTCCAGATGGCGCTTTCCCTTCCTGTCAAATGATTGTAAACAATCTGTTCCTCTATCTGCGTTTTCAGAATCCCTCCCTGCAGCAGCCGTTCGAACTCCAGCTTTACATTTTTATTCCCCTCACGCAGCAGCTTCCCCACCAGGCTGTTCGAGCTGGTATTCGCCCAGTAAGCGGCGATTTTCTTCTTATCAAGGTAATTCAAAATCGACCACGGATTATAGATATCCTTACAGCTCCCAAACGTAAAGCCGTCATACCAGTTTTTCACTTCCTGCCTTTTCTCAGATAGTCCGAATTCATCCAGGGATGCAAAGACTTCCTCTTCCGTAAACCCGAAACTATCCCCATACTTCTCCGAAGTCGTCGTTACCACCTCCAGGTTATTCAAATCCGAAAAGACAGACTCCTTGCTGACCCTGGTAATGCCCGTCATTACAGCGCCTTCCAGATACGGGTTCGTCTTGAACGTTGCATTAAAAAAGCCTCTCATAAAAGATATCAGCTCATCCCAATATCCATTTACATAAGCTTCCTGCATGGGCGTATCATATTCGTCCAGCAAAAGAATTACCTTTTTTCCATAATAATTATGGAGATAACCCGACAATGCTTTCAATGTATAAGTCGCTTCATTGTCCTCCATATCTACAGAGATATGCCTGAAATCTTCTTTCTCACTTTCATTCAGGCTATTCCCTTCCAGCAGGAAGTCAAATCTGTTGTAAAGACTTTTAATAATCCGGCAGATTTTTTTCCGCGTCTGCTCAAAAGATGTCTCTTTTATATCTGCAAAGCTAAAGAAAATAACGGGATATGTCCCCTGCAGCTTCCGGTACTTCTCCTCCTGCCATATAGACAATCCCTCAAATAAATCTCCTCTTCCAGCATAGTCCACGGAAAAGAACTTCTCCAGCATACTCATATTCAGCGTCTTTCCAAAACGCCTTGGGCGGGTAAGCAGCGTTACGCTGTCCCCGTTTTCCCACCATTCTTTAATGAACTCCGTTTTGTCCACATAAAAGTAATTTTCTTTTCGTACTGTTTCAAAATCCTGATGTCCGATTGCCACTGTTCTTCCCACGGCTCTCTCCCTTTCGCCATTCCGTTTTGCAGAAAACGTTCTGTTCTTAACGCATGTCACAAAAAGACTCTGTTTCGATTCAAAATGCTTATGTATACTATAACACTGTCTAAAAGAAAAGTCATCCCTTTTTTAAAAAAGAGAATGACCTTACTGTTCTGAATTTTACGGGCAATATCCCCGCTTTTTTAAATATCCCACAATCTTTTCTACAGATTCCTCCACTGTCAGGTGAACCGTATCAATCACCAATTCTGAGTTTTCCGGAATTTCAAAGGTATCGCTTACACCGCTGAAGTTTTCCATTTTTTCTTTCTTTTTATAATAACCTTTTACATCTCTTTTTGCACACTCTTCTACCGGGCAGTCCAAATATACCTGTATATAGCCTTCACCCAAAACCTCCCTCATCTGCCGGCGCATATCTTCGAATGGCGCAACTACCGCGACAATGGTAGAAATATCATTTCTATTCAAATATCCTGCCAGTACCCGGACAATTCGATTCTGCTTCATCCGTTCCTCTCTTGTATAACCAAACAGATTTCCCAGTTCTCCCCGCAGGATATCGCCATCAATGACCTGAACGGGTATCTCACATCTTTTCAGATATTCCCCTACTCCATTTGCCAAAGTCGTTTTGCCGCTTCCGCTGATTCCTGTAAAGCACAATGTAAATACCTTCATGCCGTCTCCTCCCGCTGTGTCTTACAGCTCTCCAAAAAGCTCATAAAATTATTTTTATTTTCCTGTGCCGATACCGTCGGCCTGCCCAAATCCTCTCGCGCGCCGATCGCACATAGAACTTCAATCATCCGCAGCCCTCTGTGCTCTTTTGCTTTTGCCAGCTCCAATTTAAGCTCTTCCTCGCTATCCACACACACAGCGTACGGATAACCGCAAGCTCTCGCAACTTCAGATAAACGGATCTTCCGCGCCGCCGTCGGCATTCCCCCTACTGTCTCATGCGCTCCATTATTAATTACTACATGTACCAGATTGGAAGGCGCCGCTTCTCCGATAACTGCCAGAGCGCCCATATGCATCAAAACGGCCCCGTCCCCGTCAATACACCAGAAACGGAGTTCCGGACGGCTTATGGCTGCGCCCATGACAATAGAAGAACAATGCCCCATAGAACCTACCGTCAAAAAATCATATTTATGGCTCTGGTTCTTCTGCTCACGAATCTCAAATAGCTCCCGGCTTGCTTTACCTGTCGTAGATATAACAGGTTCTTCCCCTGCTGTTTCTGTCACATACCGGATAATTTGTTCACGAGTCATCTGATTGTCGTTCTTATACATGACCTTTCCGTCATAAGTCAGCGCATCTTTCTTGACTACGAAAGCAGCCTGCTTCCCGCAGCTCAGCGCTTTCCTGAACTTTTCCATAACTATTTCCAGTTCTGCGCTATCTGTTTCACGACTGACTACAAAATAGGAAATGTCCATATCTTCAAGAAGTTTTAAAGTCACTTCTCCCTGGTATCTGTGCTGTGGTTCGTCATGAACCCCCGGTTCCCCCCGCCAGCCAATAACAAATATGCACGGAATACCATACACTTTATCGTTGAGCAGTGAAGCAACAGGGTTGATTGCATTCCCTTCCCCGCTGTTTTGCATGTAAACTACAGGAACTTTTCCCGTCGCCAGATGATAGCCCGCCGCCAGCGCCGTACAGTTTCCTTCATTTGCCGCAATAATATGGCGCCGGGAACCCTTGCGGCAGTCGGCCTCCAGGTAATTGCACAGCGCTTTAAGCTGTGAATCAGGAACCCCCGTATAAAAGCCGGAACCAATCATGCTAACGAAATCTTCTGCTTTCATGCCTATTCCTCCTTCTGCTTTTCTGACAAAATTTCATGATACAGCCTGTCAATATCATGCTCTTTTAGACAAACCGGATGATTCTTCAATCGACCGGAATTCACCGTTTTCCTCAATAATTCAAAATCTTCTTCCCGCTCCGGTACAGGTGCTTCCAAGCCCAAATCATCCAGCAGTTCCTGAAACTGTCCTGCCGCTGACTTTTCATCTTCTGCTCCCATAGCTTCCGCCAATCCCCGGAACACCGTATTCAGATACTCTATCCCTCTGAAATCCGTACATTGGCTTGTGTGTTCCAGCATATACGGCCATAACTTCGCCACGCACAGCGCCGCAGCATGACCATGTGCAAGCCCATACAAGCCCGTAAGTTTGTAGCACATCGCATGGCCTGCAGTCGTCTGTGCAATATTAATAGCCTTTCCTGCAAGGTTGGCGGCTTTCAGCATCTCGACGCCCGCTGCATATTCTCCGTCTATATATGCTCTCTGATTTTTCAGGATTATCCGTATCGCTTTTTCAGAATTTTTTCTGCTTTCTTCTGTAGAATGAACCGACCAATATGCTTCCACCGCATGGCACAGCGCGTCCATCATGGCGGATTTTTTCTGATATACAGGCAATGTCTCAAGCAGCATAGCGTCCATATATACCGCTGTTGGAATGCAGTTTTCATCTGTCACCGACTGCTTTTCCCCGTCTTTATATATAACTGCAAAGCGTGTCGCTTCGCTCCCTGTACCCGCCGTAGTCGGAACTGCAAGAAATTCCATATGCAAATATTTCTCCGGCTCTTCCCTGCCCGCATACAGTTTAATACACTTCGCCACATCCATAGCGCTTCCGCCTCCTATGGCAGCAATCATATCACAGGACTCTCTGAGAAAAATATCCGTTCCTTTAACGACGGATTCATATAATGGATTGGGCTGGAAGTCTGAAAAATGTACGATTCTCACCCCCAGCCGCTCCCCCAGTTCCTTAAAATATCTTCCAATCTCAAGTTTTGACACAGAATTTCCGCAAACCAAAAAAATGCTTTCCGGCCTGCGCTCCACAAAATACGTTTCCAGTTCTTGATAATCCCCATTTCCAACCATAAATCTTTGTTTCGCCATACCTCTTATACCTGCTCTTCTTCCGGAATCAGCGTAATGATATCTTTAATTGACATGCACATATCATCACATTCTTTTGCTCTGTGATTTTCCAAAATCATTTTTGCGGCATTCTGCATAGCCGGGACTCCGGCTCTTATGAGCTGGTTGGCGTAGATTACTATATTTACGCCCCGGGCTTTAAATTCTTCTTCGGTGACTTTGTTAAATGTAGTAGGCACGACCACCAGCACCGTATTCTTATCCTCCTGCCGGAACTTTTCTACAAATTCAAAAATCTCATCCGGCTCTCGTTTCCGGCTGTGAATCATAACCGCATCCGCACCTGCGTTCACAAACGCAAACGCCCGCTCCAGCGCATCCTCCATTCCCTTTTCAAGAATCAGGCTCTCTATGCGTGCGCAAATCATAAAGTCCCTTGTTTTCTGCGCTTTCTTTCCGGCAGCTATCTTCTCGCTGAACTTTGCAATCGAATCCTGCGTCTGGCAGACCTCGTTCCCAAACAGAGAGTTCTTTTTAAGCCCAATCTTATCTTCTACAATCACCATAGAAACTCCTATGCGCTCCAATGTTTTCACCGTATACACAAAATGTTCCGGCAGTCCCCCCGTATCTCCGTCGAAAATAACCGGTTTTGTCGTGACCTCCATAATATCATCTATCGTACGGAAACGGGAAGTCATATCCACCAGCTCAATGTCCGGTTTCCCTTTTGCTGTAGAATCACACAGGGAACTCACCCACATAGCGTCAAACTGGCGCGCCTCCCCATTCTGATAAACCACTGTCTTTTCTGCAATCAGCCCGGTAAGCCCGCTGTGCGCCTCTATTGCAGTTACTGTTCCCTTCATTTCGATGGTTTTCCGCAAACGGGCACGGCGCATATCCGGCAAAGAAAGCTCTGACCTGGCACGTTTTTCAAGTATCCGGTACTTCTCATCATCCGAATAGGGAAATTCCACCAGCATTCCCCCATAAGAATCCAGAACCTTGGCCACTTCATCACGCACCGGCTTCTGGAATCCACTGCGCCAGTCATCTCCGTGAACCACAAAAGACGGCATATACCTCTCCAGATTCTCTCTGTAGCTAAGCGATTTCTGCTCGACTACCTGATAGACTCCGGCAATATTCTCAAACATAACTTTCCGCTCTGAAAACGGTAAAAGCGGAAACCTTTTATAACTTGCCACTGCTTCGTCCGACAAAACGCCAATCATTAGTTTTCCCAGTCTCTTTGCCTTCTTTATAATGGCAACGTGCCCGCTGTGAAGCATATCTGTAGAAAAACACATATAGACCAGCCTGTTTTCCAGCTCCCCCATTTGCATAGACAAAGCTTCCAAATCTTCCGGCGTATCAATTTCGCTGCACAGCAGTTTCCCTATATCCATAGGGAAAACGGAACATGCATCCGATATTTCGTTAAAAGCCTTTTCTGCGTAGCACTTCACATCGCCCCGTTCACAGCAAAAAACTATCTGCTCCAGCCAGACATCCCAATCACGTTTCTTTAACATATACAAAGGCCATGCTGCGGCTGCCCTGTCAAAAAATTCCACTCCTATCTTTGTAATCCTGCCGTCTTCAATGACCGCTTTAAAGTCCTTATCCGGTAAAGAATGCATACGGCTGACAGCCATACAGCTCTTTTCACTTGCAAGCACTTGCCGGAGCACTTGTTCTTCAAAGACCAAATCCCCATGCATCAGCAGGATATCATCATCCAGATATTCTCTTGCGCAATAAATAGAATAAATATAATTCGTATCCTGATACGCTTCATTTTTTACAAATGTAATATCTGCCTGCAGCTCCAAACTCTGGCAATAATCAACCAGAACATCATCAAACAAGCCTGTCGTTATAATAATCTCGCAGACTCCCGCCTCTTCCAGCATTTTTAACTGCCGGCTCAGAACGGTATACCCCCCCCCCGGGTATATCCGTCATGCACTTTGGATACCCGGAAGCTGCCGCTCCCATCCTGCTTCCCATGCCCGAGTTTAAAATAAGTGCTTTCATACTTTCCTCTTTCTGCCTTTATTTCTCCAAGTAGCATCTATAGAAATCTCTATGGTTTTCCATCCATTCCGCCTGTTCCTGAACCATAATCCTGTAAGACGGAACGATATGATCCAATTCCCGTCTCGTATCCAGCAGCGACTTATTATTCACGAAAGTATCCTTCGCATGAATCACAGTTCTATTCCGGTTCGAATATTCGTTAAACAGGCGCAGCAGATCATACTTCGAAATCTCCTCGTTATTCACCAGATGATAAAGCCCCGTCAGGTTCTGGCGCATAGCAGCTTCTATGGACTTTGCCAGTTCCAGCGTTGTCACACCGGACCAGATTGCCTTCGTAAAGCCGTCAATCTCCCCATCCTGCCCCATAAACCAGTGAAACAGCCCAATTCCGTCCGCTTTCAACTCCGGCCCGACAATAGATGTACGAAGCGTCAGATTCCTGTCGTCTGTCAACTCTCCCAACGCCTTTGACCTTCCATAGTAGGACTCCGCATCCGGTGTACTTTTCTCCGTATACTGCCCTTTACTTCCGCTGAATACACAGTCCGTACTGATATGTATTACCCTGGCGCCCGCATCCTCTGCACATTCCGCCAGGAAATGCGGAAATACACTATTTAAATAAATCCCTTCTGACAACTTAGCATCCACAGCCCTATTCAGGATTCCGATACAATTGACCGCCGCATCATACGTTCCTTCTGCCAATACACTCCTAACCGAATCCTGATTCAAAGCATCTCCCTCTATACAGACGATGCCTTCGCCAAGATTTTGGAGACGCCTTGCAAATCCCGTTACCTGATGCCCGCGTTCAGCCAGATACAGAGCGGCCATATGCCCCGCCATGCCATTTACCCCAAATATGATAACTTTCATCTGCTTTTCTCCTCCCGGGCTATTTTGCTGTCTCCAACTCTCCTTGTACATACTGCAGCTCCAGAAGGCGTTCTTTTACCTGATCCCTGTCCAGAATCTGCGTATTGCTGGAATTAAATTCCTTCAGTTCCCGCACATCTACTTTACCCTTCTCAAAATACTGCTCGTAGTTCAGCTCCCTGTTATCCGCAGGCACCCGGAAAAACTGCCCCATATCCTCCGCATGGATATACTCTTCCCGCGTCAGCAGCGTCTCATACATCTTCTCGCCATGACGAATTCCGATATAATGGATATCTGCCTGCCCTTCTGCAAAAATATCCGAAACGGCGTGCGCCAGCGTATCAATCGTGCACGCCGGAGCCTTCTGCACCATGATGTCGCCTGCCTGTCCGTTCTTAAACGCGAAAAGCACCAGGTCTACCGCTTCCTCCAGGCTCATCAGGAACCTGGTCATATTCGGCTCTGTAATCGTCAAAGGCTTCCCGGCTTTCAGCTGTTCAATAAACAGAGGGATGACTGATCCTCTGGAACACATCACATTCCCATACCGTGTCCCGCAGATTACAGTCTTATCCGTTGTCCTTGATTTTGCCACAAACACCCTTTCCATCATGGCCTTGCTGATACCCATAGCATTAATCGGATAGGCTGCTTTATCTGTAGACAGGCAGACCACCTTTTTTACCCCTTCTGCAATCGCTGCGGTAAGTACATTATCCGTTCCCATGATATTTGTCTTGACCGCTTCCATCGGGAAAAACTCACAGGAAGGAACTTGTTTTAACGCCGCAGCATGGAACACATAATCCACGCCCCGCATCGCCTCCTGTACGCTCCGAAGCTGGCGCACATCGCCAATATAATATTTAATCTTGCTGTTGTTATAAAATCTGCGCATATCATCCTGTTTCTTTTCATCGCGGGAAAAAATGCGAATCTCTTTGATTTCTGTATTCAAAAAACGTTTTAATACCGCATTTCCAAAAGAACCCGTTCCTCCCGTAATCAGCAATGTCTTTCCTGCAAAAATATCCTCTTGTTTCATCATAGCGACTCTTCCTTTCCCTGATTTAAATTTTCATATATCAACCGTACATTCTCAAACTTAGGTTCCGCATAATCTTCAATAAAGAAATCCCCTGCTTTTTCCCGCAGTTCCTGAATCCTATCCTGATACTTCTGTTCACTTATATGATTTGAAAAATCATCCGGAAATATATGATAGATTTCTTTACCGCTTTTGAGCAATACATATCTATCCTGTTCTGTTACCGCTCCCCGGAACGACTGCAGATATTCCCCAAAACCAGCTTTTATAAAATTCTCTATCGTAACTTTATTGTAAACATCTACGGATTGCAGCTTAATATAATCACAGAGTACATCCTCATATAGACACTCATTCTCTTCGACAACATATTTCATAAATTCCAGGAAATTATACAAACTGAAAAGTCTTTTCTCACATTTTACAGGAATTTTCCCTCCCCATGCAATAAAGTTAAAATAATTCGCATCTTTATTCCAGCGTCTTGATTCTTTTGTCATAATAGAACCATGATCGCTCATAAATATCTTCACTGCATGTCTGCCAAGCATTTCTCCCATCCATTGATTTTGCCGGTCTAAATATCTGCATGTTACTTTAAGATTTTCCAGAAGTTTTCTTCGCTTTTCCGGACAAAATCTGGAGGTAAAAGATGCCAGGCTTGAATCGAACTCCTCTAAATCCGGACTGCATATCGGCTCATGAGCCTCTAATACAGAGTGAATCAAAAGAAACGCTGGTTTTTCCGAATTCAGTATGACCCGTAAAGCATTCCAGTTTAGTTTGCTTGTGGCCGTCTCAAACGAAGATATCTTTTCTTTTTTAAAATTAAATGCATTCAGGCTTTTTGTTTCAAGATGCCCGCCATTACCGACTCTAATGCAAACATACCCTTTATCCTGCAAATAATCTATCAGTATATGGCTCTCCCTGCCTTTATCCTTGTAACTGCAATCATCAATCTCATATTCTTTATCAAAAATCAGAGAATACATACACCTTGTCCAGACAGAAGAGGAATATGTATTCTCAAAACGTATTCCTTTCTTCCTGCAGCCTTTCGTATAGGGCATATATTCTACCCATTCCTGATTCAGCGCATCCTGCCAGAACCAGATAATATCACGCTCTTTCCGCCGCTCCAATTCATTCTTTATCTTTATAAGCAGGGCGTCCAGTTCTCTTCCCAGACTGGCAATCTGCTCCCAGCCGGAGAATTGCCGGTCTGTATATTCCCGGATACATTTTTTCAACATAAACATATCTCTATTATTTATATGGAGACTTATAATTTTTTTCAGTATTTGCGCGCGTTTTTCCGGTGCTTCTTCCATTTTATATCTGTTATTCAGGATTATTGAACCAAGATAAGGATTTTCAGCCCAATAATAATATGCAGAATTCAGATAAACTCCGTATTTCTCCAGCAAATCATTGACGTCCACAACCTCTATTTTTTCGGGAAGCCCCTTTTTCAATTCATCCCGAAGTTCATACGAGCCAATCACTGCCACTTCCATGTCCTCATTCAAGTAGGACATATCACGGACAGGAATCCTTGCTGCTGCCTCGGGAATCTCAAGTGACTCCTCCGCCGGATTCATATCCACGATACATTGAGGGTTCAGCACAGGATAGAGTTCCGAAAGCATTCTTTTCGCATAAGCTCCCGCACCTCTCATAACGACACGTTTCCCCTCCGTCCGCTCCCTCAATAATTCTCCCAAAATTTCCATAAAAGAATTATAATGCTCTGCAAACCCATATTTTATAGATAAATCCTGTATTTCCTGCTCTATATCTATCATCATCTTCCACCTTATTGAAGCTGTACCCCAGGCTCTACTCTATGTTGGTTAATCGTTAGATATCCGAAACATTTTGCACACATATTCAGGTATCCTTTTTCTGAATATCCCAGGTTCCACTCCATGATTTCATTTTTATCTCCGCTTTCAAAGCAGCAGTCTGTATCAACCGGCTCATTTTCATATACTGCCCTGGACGCATACATCGCAGGTACGCAGAAAATAAATTTCCCCTCATGGAATGCCCGGCAGGTACTGCGGCATGCGTCAAACATATCAATAAGCTCTTCACTGCTCTTTTCCGGATGGTCTTTCGCACGAAACCCAAAATCGCACCAGGAATCTACCTGTGGGATTTCATAACGGATGCCATAGGTATCCATTTTCTCCGTAAACCGGGAGAGTTTATTTTTCAATCTGTCATTTACACAAGTATAATCACTAATAGATATATACCCCCCCGTACTTTTCAGTGTTTCACAAATATCATCCGACGGAATAATGGTAGCATTTGAAATAATCTGTATATGATGATATTGTGAAGCATAATGCTCCATAACATACTCCAGCATTCTGCCAAACTCTTTATTTAAAAACGGTTCTCCTCCTGTAAAAATCAAATCCCATATATAATCAGCTTTCGAGAAAAGCAAATCTATATCCTCTTTTACTTCCTCAAAGGAACGGTGCCGCGCATTTTTCAAATACGGATAACATGGCGCGCAGTCACGGCATTTCAAGGTACATTTTTCAGTCACCAATATCGTAATATCCTCAAAATACAGTTTCTTCTCTACATAACTGGTATATAGGTGAAGCGGAAGCGCCAAAAAACCTGACGCCGTAAATACGTTTACGCCTTCTCTATATTCCCCACCGCTGCTGCATGTTATATTTTTAATAATAGTTTCCGTGTTATATTTTGACGCCGCCACAACAATCACAGAACCTTCATGGAAGATTTTCTTTGGCGAAACTACGGAAACACCTTTAAACCCCTCGTTCTGTTTTTGTGGAGAAGAATCTGCAAACTCAATGGGAATATCCAAAAACTTTATTTTATCGTACACTTCTTCCCCAATCATCCCGGCGCCATATATATAAATTTTTTCCAAGTGTGGATGCGAAACTTCTCGCCCAGCGCTTCCAGTTCATGCCCTCTGTTTTTCCATTTCATGCTGCTTTCCTCCTGCGATAATCTTATGCCCCATTTAAAATTTCATATATAACTCTCTTACCTTCCCCTGGAGCCTTATATTCTCTTTCTCTAATACATCGTTTTTCTGTTCAGCAGCCATAAGCATTTTAGTCAGTTCTTCTGCTGTCAACTCGCTATACAAACTTCCATTTTGCGCTTTACAAATCATTTCCCCACAGAATTTCGTTGTCAGCGGATGCTTCTCTGGTGACACTCTCGCTTTCATTTTTCTAAAAAATGATAATACATTTCCGCCAAAACAGGCGCATTCCACCAGATTTAATTGACGCAGGCACGCAAAGACAAATGCATCTTCGTCAGGATATATATCTTTTGTCTGGCTGTCCTGTTGTGGGTGGTAGCGTTTGGACGAAACGGTTTCCCCGCAGAATTTAATCTTTGAATCCCGGAAAATCCGGAACCACATCTCATTATCCTGCGTAATCTTTAGCTCCTCATTAAAATATCCTACTCTTTCAAAATGACTCCTATGTACTAAAAGCGCGCACCCATTGACGCATCCTAAAATAACAGGATACACAGACATCTCCATGACTTCCGGCGTATAGAGCGCCTCAAAATTTGTCCAATTGTACACCCTTCCCTCTTTATCCAGAATATCGTAATTTCCATATACGAGCGTCTCTTTTTCCTCGCCCTGCAGATGCCTCACATAAATTTCACACGCATCCGGTTTCATCAGATCGTCATGGGAAAGCCATGCAAAATACTCTCCTGACATATGCGCAATTCCCATATTCAGCGCCGTGGCCACTCCCCCGTTTTTCTTATGAAGCCCGATAATCCGATCTCCATAAGCGTTCATAATTTCCCTTGTTCCATCCACTGAACCATCATCCACCACAAGAACTTCTACGTTTTCATACGTCTGGTTTAGCGCGCTGTCAATCGCCTCTTTCAGATAATTTTCTCCGTTATATACCGGTATTACGACGGATATCCTGGGTTTATACATTTTTCTCTTCTCCCCTTGGCAATTGTTTCCCTACAGGTTTTTTATACGGATTGATGGGCAGAAAGCCCGCACAGTGCTTGCAGAAATTCACATACCCTTTTTCTGTATAACCCATAATAAACTCCACGAAAACTACTTTATCTTCTACTTCACCGCCGCTCAGATCAAACGAATCGTTCGACTCTTCTGTTTCCAATCCGGCTTTTATACCAAAATTCGCATAGTTACATGCATATAACCTGCTATGGTACAATTCCCTGTATGGCACTGCACACCTGTCCCTATAGGCAATTAACTCTTCTTCACTCATTCCATAATTATCTGTTTTAAGAGGTTCCAAGTCGATCCAATATGCTTCATCCCCTGTATTTACCGCATATTCTACGCCATACTTCTGCAATTTCTCTTCTATCTCAGGCAAGATCTTTTTAGAACGTTCTACATACTTTGAATAATCGTCAATCAGAAAACAGAATCCATACCTGGCGCATATTTCGCATACCCTGTCTTTCGGAACAATCGTGCAGTTAGTTGAGATTCCCAAAGAAACAATCTGCTTCCTGTAATGGCTCCCGATATACTCCAGGATTTCATCCGCCTCAGGATGAAGAAACGGTTCTCCCCCTGTATAAGAAAAGAAATCCACCACATCAACATTTTTAAAATAGTCTGCAAGCGTCTTTTTTAAATCCTCTACATTCTCATTCTTCTGATTCTTATTGTAAGCTGTAAAGTTCAGGCATCCGTCACAGTTCAAATTACAGACGGTCGTTGATAAAAAACCGACGCTAGGCATATAAATCTTCCCCAGCGCATACCATGCATAAACCGGAAGCACTGACTGTTTAAATTCTTCCATATACCAGAAATCCCTGTTCTTTTCCATCCCATGCTTTTCCAATATCCGGCGCATTTCCAGCATCGTGTTTTCCATTGCGGCCAAAATAATCAATTTCTTTTCGGGCCTTTCTACTAATTCTACCGGAGAAATTACTTTTTTCCCTAAATAGCCGTTCTGCTGTTTGTCATAATTTCCATCCACAAACGCAAACTCTATCCCCAGTTTTGAAAGAGTCCTGCTCATCCTGGCTCCATAGTCTCCCGCGCCATAAATATAAAAGCATCCGCCTTTTAACGCCTCCCATTGTTCTTCAAGTTCATGTCCCTTTTTTGTCCATTTCATATTAGAAACTTCTCCTTTCCAGTTCTTCTTTCATATGCTTCCAGATTTCTTTTCCTGCCGTGCCATCTGCAAAATTTACATTTCCTCTAAAAAAACCTTTTCTTTTATCTATGTGAATATCTTTCCCCTGCGCCACAATATCCAGAAAATCCTTCAAACTGCAGTAAGACTCCCGATAGACAGGATTCACGGAAGCCTGCATCACGGATTCCATAATCTCCTTTTGCTGATTTTCCATGAATGGAACAAACTCCATACTTACCGCCCGATTTCCATTCTTATCAATGCACACAATTTTATCGCTCTCTCTTGAAAACAGATATTCATAATCTTCATCATGACATCGGCCGCCAAAAAATCCGCCTTCCTTTCCATTCCCTAAAAGCTCCTGCGTCCCAACCGGAACCTTCGCATGCTTTCCTGTTTTTCTATCTATTTTTATAAAATGATCCGCCTGGAATGGGATAAACCACACGCTATCCCCCATGCATGCAAGTCCAGAAAATGCAGGACTGCTCCCGTCCAGAATATGGTACGCGGCAAAATCTTCTGACACTACAGAAAATCCTTCTTCTTTGTTCCATCTCAAAAGCATCACCGGGTTATTTGACATAATCCATATATTTTCATCATCCGCCGCAATCCTATAAAACGCCGCTGTCCCTTTGTACCTATGGACTTCCCAGCTATCCGTTTCCGGCGCATATTCTGCCAGAAACGGCTTATTATCACATACCAAAAAGATATGTTCTTTAAACAACAGGCCATCAACAAAAACCGGCTCTTCATTTTTATAGCCTAATTCCTTTGACAAAGGACATTCTGCTGCTTCTACCGTATTATCTTCTGCATCAATCACAAATCTCCGGCTGCTGAATAAAATCGGAAACAGATATATCTTTTTTCCATGCAGTATCGGAATATACTGGTTATTTAGTTCTTTCTCTTCCAATACAACTCTTTCCATATTACCGTTTTTGGTGTCAACCACCAATATGCAATCACAAAAATACGGAATAAAGAAAATTTTCTGCCCATATGCCACCGCATTCTTAAACATATAGTTTTTGCTTTCTGCGCCTTCCAGCGCCCCGGCAAACTCTATCTGTTTTGTCTGCAGATGCAATTTAAACACCGCGTTATATTTATGATGAAACATCCATAAAATATCTTCCTGAACTGCACAGCTGATTGTTCCCATACGCGTATTATTATAGTCTGTAATCAGGATTGGTTTTCCGGTAACGCCAAAAGATTTCAGCATGGAACTGGTTTCATCTCCGATATATGCGTCTGCCAGCAGGAGCGCCCGCTGGCTGTCCTGGCTGTTATCATAAATCACATTGGGAAGCGTCTGAAACCGTTCTACAATGTCCATATACCGCTTCTCATAATGAGGACGCACACTTTCTATGGTACTGATGCTCAAAGGATGCGGACGCCACAGCAATACCATATCATCTCTCTGCGGAAATATCTCTATGAAGTCCTCCAGCTTCTTCATCACGCCCTCTGTATAATTAAGCAATTCCACTATTGTCGAATTATACAGAATCACTTTCTTCTTCGGAGAACCGATTTTCCTTTTCCACGGTTCAGGAATTCCGTCAGCATCATAAATTCCTGAAATCATTTTATCTAATTTGGGAGAACCTAACGCCAGGTATCTATCTTCCAGCCCGCTGTTCCGGAACCTCTCTTCGCTCATATCCAGGGCTTCCCTTAATCCCCTGATAAAAACATCCCTGAGTTTGTCAGACTGAAGGATTGTCTTATGAGCATACAATACGCCGCTTGTCAGACACTGCAGCGGATTCACTGAATCATTATTCGCCACAAAGTAAGGCACATACACCAGGAGCGATGTGTATTCCCGTATTTTCCGGCTATAATAGTCCGGATGGATACTTGTCACTGTGTTCTGATCGTCATACGGATTATGAATAAAAATAATGTCCGGCCTTTCCGTTTCCAAATGATATTCTGTATATTTCGTAATTGGCACATATCCCGGAAATTCCCCGCTTTCATCGTACCAGTTCCTTGGGGTTCCATCCGGTTTCCTGTCAAAATACGGAATGGGAATCACCCTGCAGTTACAGTCAGGCGCTTCTTTTGCCGCCATCCATATACTTTCCAGGGAATCCCACATAGACGCCTTGTACGGCAGAAACACGACCTCATACGTAACAGGTATATCATATTTTATGCTGTTCCGTATCTGAAGCAGCTGCTTATTCATCAGCTTCATGCGTTTCTGGGGATTCTCAGTTTCCACATTCTCATAAAGCCCCCACACAAGCTCACACAGGTTCTCCAACTGGCTGACCGCTGCCGTGCCTTCCCCTTCTGTTTCCTCGATTTTATTTCCAACAGTAAGCGCTGCCTCCTGCACAATACCCAGAAGCTCTTTAAACTGTGCATATTCCTTTTTTCTGTACAGCTCGTCCAGAGTTTTCGCCGCTTCCAGCATAGAATCCGTCATCTCCAGTAACTGCTGCCTGATTTGTGTTCTCATACATTAGCCCCTTTCCAGCAACGCCAGTTTTTCTTTCAGTGGCGGCGCCATATCCAGATACTCCTCTATCTCAGCTTTTGTGAGATAATCTGTCACATGTGCTTCTTCCAGCTGCCGGATGACAGCCTCCTGGGCATCCGGCGAAACAAGAATGCATTTCTTTCCCGGATGCTTCATGGCACATTCTAAACTTTCTATCTTTTTTCCATCCAAAATCTGATTTTGCTTTTCCTCTGCATTATCAATAAATCCCTCTATCAAAATCCCCCTGAGCATAAGCTGCAGGTTCAGGTTTCTTCCATTTCTGCCAGCCCCAAACATAAACAGCTTCCCTGTTCCAAACTTCTTTTTCAATTCCAATATCCTGCTTTCTAAATCAGCAGGCTCCTCCAATGCCAGGATTTTTCCCGTCACATGCTCTTCAAAAGCCCGATAAGGGGTTTTTCTTGCAAAATCAAGCATCTCCCAATAAAACTCATAGGGACTCCCATACAACTTATACATCTCTCTGTCCGTCACCTGATTCACAAAACGAATCCACAGCTCGTTACACTCCCTGATATGGCTTGGTATCGTCCTGCTCCCCTGCTCTGCATGAATTCTGGAAATAACCAGAGGCTCCTCCAAATACAGGATTTTCTGTCCCCGCAATATCCGAAACCACAAATCATAATCCTGCGTTGTGCGCAGCGTCTCGTCAAACACACCGCACCTTTCAAAATGGCATTTATGTATTAATGCATCACATCCATGAACCATTTGCGCTAACACAGCCGCAAGCCCATCCTGACGCATCCTGCGTTTCAGCTTCTTTCTTGGCTTCACCGCCTCATCCAACAAATTTTCTTCCACAAATAAAAGCCTGTATTCACTGAGCACAATCCGCTGATCATCACCGCATTCCTCCAACGCCTGTATCTGCTTTTCACATTTATCTGGCAGAAACATGTCATCATGGGAACACCAGGCAAAATAGTCCCCGTCCATCTCACGGATGCCTAAGTTCAATGCAGAAGCCACGCCTCCATTTTCTTTATAAAAATAACGGATACGTTCTCCATACTCCGCCGCTATTCTTTCCGTCGCTCCATCATCCGAAGAACCGTCATTGATCACGAGCACCTCACAATTGTCATATGTCTGATTCAGTGCGCTGTCTATGGCATTTCTTAAATAATTTGCTCCATTATAAACCGGAATAATAATAGAAATCTTTTTGTCATTCATATCTTTTCCCTTTTCCGTCCAAGCTCTCTTTTAAAATACTCTCATACAGCTCCTGATGCCTTTTTACATACGTGTCAAATTGATATTTCTGTTCCACCAGCTGCCGTCCCATCCTCCCTTTTTGCCGAATTTCCCTCGGATTCCGGGACAATCTCTCAATTTCATACGCCAATGCAGAACTTGATTTATACTCTACAGAACTTCCACATATTGGAGCATTTGTAATATCTTCCAATACCGTCCCCTTAAAACAAATAACTGCATTTCCGGCGGCCATAGCTTCAATCGCCATAAGGCCAAAACTTTCTGCCAGCGACGGCATAATAAATATATCACAGGCTTCCTGAAAATCAATCATTCCCTGTTTATCATTTATCCAGGAATGCTCCTGTACTTTATACATTTTCCGAATATCCTCCGGGATTACCCCCGCGCCTACTGTCATAAGGAATATTCTGTCCTTATCTGATATCTGTCTTAATGCTTCATATATGTATTCGCATCCTTTCACCGGCGCGTTATCTGCCCTGAATCCAATAACAATATGGTTTTCATCTGCTAATTCTTCTCTATCATGATACGAACTGATATCAACCCCAAAGGGTATCACATGAATCTTATCAAAATGTTCAGTCAACGGACTTTCCTTCATATATCTCTTCATAAATTCTGAAGCAACCACAACGTGGGGATTCATTTCTCGAAATACCTTTCTTTTAACCTCCCACATAAAATTTGTATTATCCTGCTCCATCTCATAATATATTTCATCCAGCCGTTCACAATTTCCACAGCCGGTTCTCCATTTCTCACAGGTCATTGGATATACACAATTTCCCGTGACAATCCAGGGATCATGTATCGTCCATACACTATTCCCCTTCATTAAATCTGGATAATCATACAAGGAAAACATTCTATTATGCAGAATGTGATAATGTTTAATATCTGCATTTTGAAATTCCTCTATTCTCTTTAACTCTGTTATGTAAGGCATCAAAAGATTGCTAATCGAATGCTCTTTCTCATAATGTGCAACCTGCTCATGAAGCATCCAGCTATGCTTTAAACAGATAACGCTATCCGCGTCGCTTCTTTTATCCATCACAATCTGTTTTGCATCTATTCCATTTTCGCGCAGCTTCAAATGCAAATCATATCCATTAAAGTTCCTTCCCACCAAATCCCAATAATTCACCTCTACGACTTTCATTTGCCTAGATTTCTCCTCCCCTGGCGCTTTACACAATCTTCTAAAAGAATCTCCGCGCTTTTACGCCTCTCCGTCTTTTTGTAAGGATATCCGCAAAAAACTTTTTCAAGATTGTCCTTCAAATCCACAATTTCCGTTTCATCCAGCAAATCATTCCTCACACACGGCTCCTTTTTATCCAATAAAGCGTATAGCTCCTCTCTGCTATATACGTTCTCAAATCCCTCCTGGCGAAACTGATTTACCAATGCCGCTGAATTTTTCATACTAACAATAATAACAGTTTCCCTTTTATCCAGTTCCAGTACCTCTTCATAAGATTTACAGAATAACCCTTCCAACGCATAACCTTGTTTACTTTTATCCGTATCTCCAAAACATCCAACTGCAATTCCATATTTTTTTAACTTGAAATATGTCTGTATCCCATATTCTCCCATGCAATAGATACATACCTGCTTTTTATCTCCATCCATTTTCCTGATACCTGCCAATTATCTTTTCTACAATTTTATTTTGGGGTGAAACATCCATAAAGATCTTATCCAAATCCTCTTTAAATACATAATTACTAATTCCGGCTCTTCTTAATTCCTGCGCAATCTCTTCTCTATATAAAGAGGCAATGATAATTCTGCCCCGAAACATTCCCTGTTCCCCTAATCCCCGACATATAATCCCATCTATTTTCTTGCCATGCAGCTTCTTGTTTCCATCAAGAAACCCTTCAACAGCAAAGCCGCGGCAGCGCAAATCAAATAAAAGCCTTTTTCCATAAGCGCCCGCCCCATAAATCCAAATCGGCGTTTCTATTTTTTCTTCTATCTCACCCGCAATGCATGTGTTTAAGCGCATTCCCTGCAAACAGGCAGAATAACTTTTCTCCATGCCTGGTATCGGAAAAATCCTCAGCAGCATCTGATAAAAAAAGTTATAATCACTTCCGTATAACTCCACTCTCTCCTGATGTGTAAGTTCATCTAAAAACATACGGTACATTTCATCCCGTTCAATGTCTACACTTCTTATGGTATTGCTTCCCTGCTCCGCATGGTATCTGATGCCATAAAGGCGTTCATTAGAGAATTTACATTTTTCCTTTCTTAAAATCCTAAACAGGAACTCATAATCTTGCGTTGTGCGCAAATCTTCACGGAATGTCCCATATCTTTCAAAAATACATTCGTGGAGAAGCACACCGCCAAATTGTATAAGCGATTGTATTACAGAAAATACATTTTTCTCTAAATTTCCCTCTTTGTAAAATTGTAATAACGGAACCGCAACCCTTCTTCCCGAATCCGTAAAGATATCGTAAGAACATGCTGTCATCCATACATTGTTTTCTTTCACACATTTAACCTGCTCTTCAATCTTACGGGGATAGAAAACGTCATCATGAGAAAGCCAGGAAAAATACTCTCCCTGCATTTCTCTTATGCCTGCATTTAATGCCGTTGCCACTCCCCCATTCTCTTTCCTGAAATACCTGATTCTGCTTCCGTATGACAATGCAATCTCTTCCGTTTTTCCATTATCGTCTGAACCATCATTCACAACGATAACCTCACAGTTCTGATATGTCTGATTTAACGCACTGTCAATCGCCTCTCTCAAATAATTTGCTCCATTATAAACCGGAATGATAATAGATACTAAAGATTTCTGCACTGTCTTCCCACCTCTATATAATGTGTATTGATATCACATCCGCCATTGCACCTCCGGCACATTGTTAAATAACCTCTGGCATTATATCCCAAATCAAATTCCACAATTTTTGCCTTTTCTTCTATCCCATTCCCAAGCTTCCCAAGCTCCAGCATATTGCTTTCATCATATGCAAACTCCAGCGCTTTTTCCGCAAATCTTGCATTAATGCAGTACCATATTTTTCCATCGATATACCCACGGCAATTTGTATGGCAGTAATCAAAAAAGGCTTCCATGCTGCTTTCTGTATCTTCCTCATGATGCAGCGCCTCAAACCCAAAATCTACCCATTGCGCAGAACTTAACAAATATGTCCTAATCCCGTTCTCCCTGTATTTTTCATAATTTTCCATGACTCTCTGTTTCAGTTCAGGGTTCGTAGCCGTATAATCACTGATTTCCACATACATACCATATTTCTTCATACAGTTTAATAGCCTTTTTCCCGGCTCTATCATACCATTGGTAATAATCTTTAAACTTCCTATCTGTTCCAGATAGTTTTCTGCTATATACCCAAGAACCTCTTCCAACTCCTGGTTTAATAACGGCTCTCCGCCTGTAAAAGTAAAGTCTCCCACGAAATCTATTTTGCTAAATGCCAGATCAATCTCTTCTTTTATTTTTGCCGCCTCATATTTCTTCACATTTTTGAAATATGGAAGCATAATCGCACATTTTTCACACCTCAGCGTACATCTCTCTGTCACGATACAGGAAAGGGAATTCACAACAACTTTTTGATATTGATGAAGCATCAGGAGCGGAAAATCATGCCGCATAAATTCATTATAAGTTTTACAGATACTGCGCTTATTCTCCAAAAAAACACTAAGTCCCTCTTTTACCTCTTGTCCAATATCGTCATGTAAGGCAATTAACACCAGGCAATCAGCATTTGCTCTTCTTGAGAACTCCTCCAGACTCAACACATCCAGACCCTGGCATATATCTCCTGCTTTATATTTATCAATAAATGCCTTTACCGTCCAATCCGTAAGTCTCTGTATTGCATAAAAAAATCTTTCCCCAATAATCCCGCTGCCATATATATATATTTCTTTATTGGCATATTCTTTCGCGATAGCCTCTTCTGTCCCGGCAAGTTCCCTGCCCTGCTTTGTCCATTTCATGTCACTCCACTCCACTCATATCAATCTTCGAAATCTTTGAATGAGGCACTCTCTCTTCCACCGGAGGCAACTTCCTGTAATCTCCGTAATGCCTGCGCAGATAGACCTCATAATCCTTAAAAGCCTGAAACATATGTCCCTCAAACTCCAGCTCAATAAACTCTTCAAAACACCGCCGCGGAAGGCCGTACCGGCAGCTTTTCGGATACTCCAGCGTATAGTGGCTGATAAGCTCGGTATCCCTCCTGTTGCACGCCCACGCCAGTCGGTCGCGCAGCGCAAATGCGCTGTCCCTCGGTATCCTGCTCAATATACGGTACACTGCTCTTTCCCTGCGCTTTCCTGCCTGCCGTACTCCCAATGGCGCATATAGGACTTTCCGAATAAAAAAACACAGGAAATGGTGCAGCCGCCGCATAAGAAAACTATCCGGCACATTATCCGCCACAAAAATGTCAATAAAAATCCCTGTTTTCTGTTTCAGGAATTCCTGCCCCAGCCGCACATGTTCCGTATTCTCCCGCCGTATCTTTGCCCAGCCCCAGCGGTAATAAGGATCACTCTTATAATCTTGAAGAAAAAAACGCGCCGTATCCAGCTCTTTCTTACATACCCTTCGGAACTTTGCATACTCTTTTCTGAGCATAATCACATCAATATCATCATCCCACGGGATAAATCCTTTGTGGCGGACTGCGCCCAGCAGCGTACCGCCATCCAGCGAATACTGAATATTGTGCTTCCGGCAGATTCTGTCCACCTCAATCAGCATTTCCAGCTCAATACGCTGTAACTTTCTCAGTTCTTCCGAAGATAATTTATATTCCTGAGCTTTTCTCATCACGCATCTCCTTACCACTGTTTTCTATATACTCTGTTTCCAGGCTCTGTAAACCGGGTTCCTCACCTCGCTGCCTGCTTCGCCGGCTCTACTTTGTTCGGATTGATATCTATATATCCACTGCAATTCTTACAAAATTCCACATATCCTTTCACATTGTACCCCATACGGAATTCAATCAATTCCTTCCGTTTCTCCGACGTATAGCTCCTCAAATCAAAATACTCAGTCTCATCTGTCTTTGCCAGCCCTGCTACCATCGCATAACTCGCATAATTACAGCTAAAAAGCTTTCCGTCCCTCAGCTCCTGCCACGGCACATGACAGCTCTCAAACTGATTCTGCAGCCGCTGCTCGCTCCAGTCCTCATGATGGGTTGTAAGCGGCGCCAAATCAATCCACTCGTCCACTTTATTAATTTCATATTTTACCTGATGTTTCTCCAAACGCTCCAGCAATTTAGAAAATGTTTCCACACTGTTCGGCACTGCTTCCCGATAATCATCCACCGTCACTTCTACATTGTGCTCTGCCAGCGCATCCAAAAGTTCCGGCTTGGGAAGCACCGTCCCATTTGTCACTGTCCGCAAAATATGGATTTTCTTCCGGTAATTCGTATCAATGTACTCCACCAGCTTCTTCATATGCGGATACAGCATTGGCTCCCCGCCGCTGATATGAAAAAGCATAATATAATCAATACATGAAAAAAATGTATCAACATCAGCCTGAATCTGCTCCCACGGACGTTCATCAAAGTGCTTCATATACGGAGTGAAATTCAAGCACGCCTCACAGCGCAGATTGCACCTCGTACTGGGCAGGAAAGATATCGACGGAATGTATACTTTGCCGTTCTTGTACGCGGCATATACCATCATGAACATCTCCATGGTAAAGACCTGTTTGTCCTGCGCCAGCCCTTTTTGCATCAGCTGCTGCATAACCGGCAGCCTTGTATACGGCGATACCGTCACGATGATTCCTGTAGTTTCGTCCAGCTTTTCTTCCACTTCATCTAAAGAGTATATCATTTTTCCGCAATACAGCGTATGCTGCTTTCTGCTGTCATTATCAAGAAATCCCAATATCATAAGCTCTTTCTCTAAAAGCCCGCAAATCTGTTCCCCATACTCTCCTGCACCAAACAAATAGTATTTATCCAGCTTCTGTATGTTATCATACACGCCGTCAAATTCATGCCCTCTGTTCTTCCACTTCATACGCCTGTCTCCTAATCTTCTACTTTAACCACTCGTCCTTTTCCGTCCGCAGATATCCTTTAAACAACTCCAAATCATCCTTTGTCGTCAGCTTAATATTTTTATCCGAACCTGCAGCAAAATACAGCACCTCGCCCAAATCCACCATCATGGTATTCGTATAAGAAGAACCGTAGATACCGATTTCTTCTTTAAACGCTTTCGTATAAGCCCATACCAGTTTTGCATACATATAAGCCTGCGGAGTCGATACCCGCCGCAGCGTTTCCCGAGGGATATACTGGCTGGTACATTTTTCATCCTTTATCACAAAAATCTGCTCATTATATGGAAGGGATGTTACCGCATTCCCATATTCCCGGCATTTCAAAATCACATCAGACAAAATGCTTTCATCCACCAAAGGCCGGATTCCGTCATGGATAATAACAATATCATCATCCTCACATTCCTCTTTTAATGCAAACACGCCGTTTCGGATGGATTCCTGCGCCGTGCTCCCTCCGCTGACAATCCATTTTAATTTCGTAATGCCAAACTGCTTCGCATAAGCCCTCAGCAAATCCTGCCAGCCGTCCAGGCACACCACTTCGATAGCGTCTATATCCGGATGCCGCTGAAAGCTCTCCAGTGTATAAATCACTACAGGCTTATCATACACATTGATAAACTGTTTCGGAATTTCCTGCCGCATCCTGTGCCCCTGTCCCGCTGCAATAATAATCGCTACATTCATTTTCCCAGCCACTCTTCCTTTCTGGAGACTGCCGGCGGCGTATTCAGCAGGATGGGATCAATCTCCTGTCTTGTCACATAATAAGGTATCCCTTCTGCTTCCAGTTCCTTCACCGCTTCCTCACAATTCCTCATCGCGATTACCACCAGCGTATCTCCCTTCTGCGCCAACAATTCCTCTTTCGATTTACAGGGAATCCCATCAATGACCGTTCCCTGTTTCTTTGGGTTATTATCCATAAAATATTCCGGCGCCGCCAAACGGCTCTCCAAATCATATTTTACCCGGATTCCATACTGCCCGGAGCCGAATATCACAATCCTTTTCGCCTTGTTCTGGGAAAAATCAGACAGCTTATCATAAAATTCCTTCAATCCCTGGCCTTCCTCAGAATCTTTCTCCATATTCCATAGCCTGTTCTCTATTTCTCTCAGTTCGTCTCCGCCGCCGTAACTCTTCACAAACCCGGCCATACGGCATAAAAACGCTCCCGCATTTCCAAACACCTGCCGGATTTCCTCATTCGGCATCTGCCGGACAAGCTTTGCGTATTCCTTCCGCGTTTCTTCATGATAACAGGAAATCGTGTTGGAGCCTGCCTCCCGGTGTTCCCTTACCATATGAAGGATATCCGCCAGGAACAAAGATTTCTGTCCCCTAAAAATCCGGAACCACATATCAATATCCTGTATCGTTTTCAGGCTTTCATCAAACAGCCCCGCCCTCTCAAAATGGCTCTTATGTATCAGCGCACTGCACGCATGGCTCTGGAGCTGCAGCACGGAAAAGCAGGAATTTGTAATCTGTTCCGGTCTATAATGCTTCAAAAAACGCGTCGGCGTCCTTGAACCCGTATCCTCATTGTAAAACTCATATTCAGCCTGCACCAGAGCCGCCGGATTTCCCGACTGTAAAACCGCCTCCAACTGCTTTTCTATTTTCTGAGGACTGTATACATCGTCGTGGGAAAGCCATGAAAAATACTCTCCCTGCATTTTGCGGATGCCGAAATTTAAAGCGGATGCAACTCCGCCGTTTTCCTTTTTGAAATACCGGATTCTGTCTCCGAACTTCAGCGCTTCCCGTTCCGTTTCCCCCTGATCACTGGAACCGTCATTGATAACAAGAACTTCACAGTTCTCATAAGTCTGCCCCAAAGCGCTTTCAATCGCTTCTTTTAAATAATTCGCTCCATTATAAACAGGTATCACAATGGATACAAGCGGTTTTTGCCCTGTCACGAGTCACATTCCTCCATCCTGCAAAAGCTTTTCCAGAACTTCTCCATAACCTTCCTGCTGCCCAGAGTAATCCTGACCCAGCCGCCCAGCATCCCTTTGCGGTATGTCTTTATCAAAATGTATTCCTTTTTCAACGCTTCTGCTATAACCTGCGGTTCTCTCTTAGGCTTAATCAGAATATAGTTTCCTCTTGATGCATAGTAGCGATACCCGGCGCTTTCTAATTGAGAAACCAGATAGTCCCTTCCCGCTTCCATCGACTGCCTCAAACTGTCCAGAATGTCCTCCCGTTTCAGCAGTTCTTCGGCAAACAAAATCCCCACCGAATTTACATTGTATGTGGACTGAGCATTTTCAATCAGATGGATGCATTCTTCACTTCCAATCAGATAACCCACCCGTAAAGCTGCCAGGGAACACCATTTTGAAAAAGTCCTCATTACCATCACATGAGGGTGTTTCCTGCAATACGCCACCTTCGATTCCACTCCAAAAGGATAATACGCCTCATCCACCAGGACCACAGCGCTTACAGCTTCCGCCTTCGCCACAATCCGTTCAAATTCCTCTTCCGTAAACTCTGTCCCAATCGGGCTGTTTGGATTCAGAAGAACCACCAGATTCGTATCTTCCTTAATTGCCCCAAACAGCTCCTCTGTCTCTATCGTAAAATCTTCTTTAAAAGGAACCGTATCCAACTCAACGCCAAACATACTTGCATATACCTGATACATCTCAAACGTAGGTGTAACTGTTAAAACCCGCCCCCCTGCATGGGTAAATGTTTCAAAGACCAGGCGCATGCCCTCATCGGAACCATTCGTCAGCGTCACATTCTGTACGTCTACCCCTTCCCGCCCGGCAATAAGCCCAAGCAGATTATCCTTCTGCGGATAAGACGCCAGAAACTCCGGCGTAATTTTCTTCACTGTCTCGCGCACAAAATCTTCCGGCAGCCCTTCGGGATTCTCATTCATATCCAAACGCAAATATCCTCTTCTGTCCGTATGGTCTTTGATACGATATGTACTGGCTATATATTTATCTCTATACATCTCTGCACCTTCACTTTTCATTCTTAGACTGCCCATTGATATAATTCAGAATTCTCTCATAATCATCAAAGAAATCTATCTCTGACCAAAATTCCTTCCCCACATCCATCGTATAAATCGGATGTTCCTTTTCATCTGCAAACGAATACAAGACATTCTCCCACCAGAGATTATACTGCTGTCCATCAATCAGGGCTTCCAGCCGTTCTTTAAACCGCGGTGTAAAAACGGATGCTACCTTCGCCATTCCCACATACTCACAATCGCGCTCCTGCAGCGGGATGTCCTTGCCATATTTACGGATAATCCCACTCTCCGTTGTCGAAAAAAAGTAGTCTCCCGTCTTGGTTCTTGTCACATCAATTGCCATTACATTGTCACGTGTATCCGCCAGGATTCCCCTGAGAATTTTTTCTGATACAAACACATCCGCATTCATAATCAGTACGTCGCCCTCCAGCTCATCTTTTGCAAACCACAGGCTCGCAATGCTGTTCGTAAGCTTATAAAAAGGATTTGTATAATACGTGACGTCCAGGCCGTCCAGCGCCTCAAAAATCTTTTCCTTCTGATATCCTACTACTACTACAATTTCCATCCCCATCCCAAGCAGCATTTCTGCGGTAATTCTTATCAATGGTTTGTCGTTGATTGGAAGCGTTGACTTGGGAACATTCTTAATCATTCTTGAAATTCTGTTGCCCACACCTGCCGCTAATAAAAATGCTTTCACGTTCTCACCCTCTTTTTGTTCTTTTCAGTATGAATATCCACTGTTTTGTCTCTTTCATCTTCTTAATATCGTTCTCGAAAAATTCCTGACATACATCTAATTCAAATCCCTGATTTAAAAACGCAGAAAACAGCTTTTTATACTCATCCACCGTCCGGTAAATCGCACTGTAATTATCCTGTATCGTTTCTGAATAAAACGAATTCAACGTAAGTCTCTCCTCTATCGCAACCGGCTCTGATATATATATCACGCACGAGTCCTGCAGCATATCCTCCAACTGAGCCATACACTCTTCCAGCGTGCAGTCATTCATATACATAAATACTCCGCCCGACAAAAAAAGCCTGTTAAACCGTTTGCTGTAGCGGCTGTGGTTTTCTGCGGCAAACTGCTCCAATGGCATATGAAGGAAAACCGTATTCTCTTTCTTGACAATATCCTCACGCTTTTTCACCGTATCCACAAATTCTTTTACATAATCAATACCTACATATTCCCCTGCTTTTGGAGTAATATACCTGGTCATCCTCCCCGTGCCAAATCCAATTTCCAGCACAATGCTTTCATTGTCAAGCGGAAACTGCGGAAACCATCTTTCCAATTCTTCCTTTGTCCAAAGCTCTATATTTTCGATATTCGTATCGCTGCTCAGCACCGTAGGCGCGTCAACCGGCCTGTCCCCATTCTTCTCCGAACGGGCGCTGTACAGATTCTTCACCGCATTGCTGTCAATATCTACATTTTTTCCATAAATCCTTGTTTCAGGAATATTTCCCATGATATCCTCCGTTCCGCTGCCATACAGCCTGAAATCCAGAGCATTTTCTCCAGTCTGCCCATAAACCCTTTTCTTATATTATCGACCGTAACGATATAAAACTTAACGCTTTCCACCCCTTTTACCAATATGGCAGAATGATGCAGCCATTCAAATACTTTCACTGAACAATACTACAGCAGCCGGACAAGACCGGCATACGAAGCGCCTTCTGCCGCCTTCTTCACAAACTCCGCCGCCTCTGGCTGGCGCAGATCATAGAGACTGCCAAGAAATGCCTGCACCTGCGCCGGAGACGCCGCTTTCCCTGGCGTTCCTGCTGCTCTTGCGCGCTCTTCATCTGTCTTGAATGCCAGCAGCAGCTCCTGCAGCGTTCCCATCCGCCAGGGATCAACCCTCAAGACTGCCACCGCACAGTTTACGCATTGCTCTAAATCTCCACTTTCAAAATGGCATACTGCCAGCAGCTCCCATACCCGCATCAGATTGTGGGTAAGCATGATTGCCTTATTCTCACTACCATACAAATCCAGCAGCGTCAGCGCTCTCTGCAGATGCTCCGCCCCTTCCTTATAGAGTCCAAGACTTATACACTTCCCTCCCAGGATATAGTCATAGTCCGGCTCTTTGGGAAAACGCTTTACCGCGGTTTCATATACTTTCTGTACCGCAGAGACATCCTGCCGCATAACATAAATCGCCATCAGATTCCTAAATATTCCAGAGCACAGCGCATCGTTTTCATCCGGACGTTTTGGCATACAGGAAACCGCCTGCTCATACCACCGGGCGGCTTCTTCCTTATTCCCCTGCTGGCTGTAGGAATCTCCCAGGCAGGACAGCATCACATGGTCTTTCGGATTGGCTTCCAGCTCTTTCTTAATCAAGGCAATATTTCTTCCGGCTTTATCCTTCTCCTTCATCTCCGCTTCACTGTAGCCTGTATGCAGGATGGACAGCTCGCCGCCCGCATCCGATTCCCACAATTTCCCATGTTCCACATAGAGCTTCTCATGAACCCTTCCACGATACCGCAGCCCCGGCTGGTTCCTGAATATCCTTGTCTGTGTACTGGAAAACAGTGTGCCTGTACTCCCGTCTGCCCGAACCGCTGAAACCCACTGGGTGTTCCCCTGCGGCCCGCCGCTTGAAAGCTCCTCACTGCCCTCCACCTGCACCCATCGGGTGACAAGCGCATTGTACTTTGTCCCCTCAAGCTTCTCCAGCAGCGGAACAAGACGTTTCGCATCCTCCTCCAAAAAGTATTCATCAGCATCCAAAAACACAATCCAGTCCCCCTGCGCCTGGCTGACTGCATAATTTTTGGCCGCCGCAAAATCATCTATCCATTCAAAATGATACACCTTCGCACCCAGACGCCTGGCGATTTCCACTGTGCGGTCTGTGCTCCCTGTATCCACCACAATCTGCTCCCACATAAAGCTCTTTCCCCAGGAAAGCGCACGCTCAATATTTTTCTCTTCATTTTTCACAATCATACACTGGGAAAGCCTGATTTCCTTTTTCAATTTTCCTGTACCTCCTGTCCCATCGCCCTGTCAAAGCTCTCCAGCTCCTGCGGAGCCATAAGCTGACGAAACTCCTGTACCAGACCTTCATATCCGGCTGCCATCGCCGTTTTCAGAACAAAAAGCCTGTCTTTCAGTATCTGAAAGTTATAAAAATTTCCGAGAAACTCTCTTACTTGCGCCGGGGATGCCGCCTGATATACTCCGTTCCCACCCGCCTGTGCATTCTGTTCATCCCTTAAGAATGCCAAAAGGAGTACTTGGAGCATACGCATATTCCAGGGATTTGCCCGTAATAGTGCAGTTGTACAGTTCACACACTGACTCAAATTCCCGATCCCGTAATAACAGAGAGCCAAATCCTCCCAGGCTTTTTGAAGATTAGCAAACAGTAAATCCGTTTTCTGCGTGTTCCCAAACTTTTCTAAGATTCCAATGCCACGTTCCAAATGATATGCAGCCTCCTCCTGCCGCCCGAGCCTTATATATTCCTCACCTATCACATAGTCAAAATCCCCGTTCTTTGGAAGGCTTTTAACAGCCTGCTGATATACGTTCTCTGCCGCGCGTATATCTCCTTTGATTATCATTAAAACACGCATCAGATTTTTAAATGTAGCAGCGCTCCGGGCATCATATTCACTTAATTCCTCTTTCACAAGATACCCAATCGCTTTTTGATACAAATCAACAGCTTCATCATAACGTTCCAGATTTACATAACCATCTCCTAAATATCCCATCATAACATAGTTATCCGGATCTTCCTCCAGTGTTTTTTCTATCAGAGGTACATTCCTTTTGCTTTTGCGTATATCCCCTTCCGCAGACTGAAGATATCCCGTATGATAGATAGACAAATCCTTCGTGCCGTCAATAAACTGAATCGTTCCGTTGTCCGAATCAAGCTCCTCATGAATCCGCCCCCGGTAGCGCAGCCCCGGGCAATTCCTGAATATCCGCATGTATGTACTACTCTCAGCCACTTTTCCATCTTTATCTAAATGAAGGATATTCGTCATCAGAACCTCATATTTGCTATGCTGTAAATCCCGCAAAATCGGCATCAGCTTTGCTGCATCTTCCGGCGGAAAGTATTCATCTGCATCCAGAAATGCAATCCAGTCTCCCTTTGCCTGTTCAATTGCATAGTTTTTCGCTGCTGCGAAATCATCAATCCACTCAAAATGGTAAACCTTTGCCCCCATCCCCTTTGCAATTTCTACCGTGCGGTCTGTACTTCCTGTGTCTACCACAATTTGCTCGTACATAATGTCTTTCCCCCAGGAAAGCGCCCGCTCAATATTTTTCTCTTCATTTTTTACAATCATACACTGGGAAAGCCTGACTCCCCGTCTCATATGCCATTTCCTCCCTGCTAATCTTTCATCCTTCTATATTAAAAAGGGCTATTTCTCCGCTTTACACTTTGAAATAACCCTTTCCTATTTTCATTCTTTTAAAGCCTCTGCTTACACTGCATTACTGCAGAAGGCTTAATACGCTCTGCGGCACTGCATTTGCCTGTGCCAGCATAGACTGTGATGCCTGTACAAGAATATTATTCTTTGTAAACGCTGTAATCTCTTCCGGCATATCTGTATCACGAATACGCGATTCTGCATCTGTAAGATTCTCAGCCGTAACATATAAGTTGTTATACGTAAACTCCAGTCTGTCTTGTTTTGCACCAAGCTCCGCACGAAACTCAGATACTGTATTAATCGCCGTCCGAATGGTAGACATCGCCGCATTTGCAGCCGATACACCTGTCACATTCAGAGAGCCTCCCAGTATGGCAGATGACATATCACGCGCCTCTACTGTCATGATTTCCGGTGCAGTTGTACCAATCTGAAGCTGCGTACTAGCCGCTCCTTTCAATGTATACACACCATTAAAATTTGTATTTGCCGAAATACGGTCTATCTCCTCCAGCAGCTCGTCAACCTCTGCCTGAATATTTTTCTGTGCCACACTATTATATGTGCCGTTTGCACCCTGGGTTGCCAGCGTAGTCATACGCTGAAGCATAGCATGAATCTCTGTCAAACCACCTTCAGCAGTTTTAATCAATCCCACTGCTTCCTGTGCATTCCTTGCCGCCTGATTCAATCCCCTAATCTGCGCCCTCATATTCTCGGAAATCGCCAGACCTGCCGCATCATCACCAGCACGGTTAATTCTATAACCGGAAGATAATTTTTCCAGATTTCCATTCAATCCCCCCTGGTTAATCCCCAAGTTACGGTATGCAGTAAGCGCGCCAATATTATGCTGAACTACCATAAAGTATACCTCCTTGTCTGAAAATATCTGCAGAAACTTCCCTGTCTCTGCCGCCGTTTATATAAGCCCTTATACACTTGGCAAATAAATTCTGTAGACCTATACGGATTCCCCCATATACATATCTTACATTACATTTATCGCCGCATTTCCAGAAAAAATAAGCATTTTTTCAAAAATTTTTCCTTCTGCAATGCATCTTGTATATAAGAGGAAAGAGCTATTTCTCTGCTCTTACACTTTGAAATAGCTCTTTCTTATTTTCCTCAATTTACGGAATATCAGCTATACAGTATTCCCAGTCAATCCAGGAAATTACTGCAGAAGGCTTAATACGCTCTGCGGTACTGCATTTGCCTGAGCCAGCATAGACTGAGAAGCCTGCATAAGAATATTATTCTTTGTAAACTGCGTAATCTCATCCGGCATATCTGTATCACGGATACGGGACTCTGCGTCTGTCAGGTTCTCAGCAGTGATATCCAGGTTTGCAATCGTATGCTCAAGCCTGTTCTGCTTAGCACCAAGCTCTGCACGGAATTCAGATACTGTATCGATAGCAGCCTTAATTGTAGTAATGGCTGTATTCGCTGCTGTTACGCCTGTTACATCAAGGCTGTCAACGCCAATCCCAGCTGCCTTCATATCCGCACCTGTCAGTGTCATTGTCTCGCCTGCACTCGGTCCAATCTGGAACTGGGCTGTCTTAGCACCGTTCAGTGAGTAAACGCCGTTAAAGTTTGTATTTTCTGCAATACGGTTAATCTCAAGCAACAGCTCGTCAACCTCTGCCTGGATATTTCCCTGAGCAGTCGTATTATAAGTACCGTTAGCGCCCTGGGTAGCCAGTGTTGACATACGCTGAAGCATAGCGTGAACCTCTGTCAGCGCACCTTCTGCTGTCTTGATTAAGCCGATAGCATCCTCTGCATTCTTGGATGCCTGGTTCAGGCCTCTGATCTGAGATCTCATCTGCTCGGAAATTGCCAGACCTGCTGCATCATCGCCTGCACGGTTGATTCTGTAACCGGAAGACAGTTTCTCAAGATTTCCGTTCAAGCTAGACTGATTGATACCTAAATTTCTGTAAGAGTTAAGTGCTCCTATATTATGCTGAATTACCATAAAATGTACCTCCTTGTTTTATAAATATCTGCGGGAACTTCCCTGTCCCCATCACTATATATGTGGGCCCTGCATATATAGCCAATACCAATGTAAAGTATGAACATTGTATTCCACTTGATTTACCTTACATTTATATCTATCGTCATCTTCCAGAAAAATATAAGTACTTTTATAAAATTTTTTTTAAATCGTTCTACGTAAAAGAAGAGCTGTTTTTCCACTTTTACGCTTCAAAACAGCTCTTCCTCACTTTTCTAATTTGCAAAGCACCAGCTATGCAGCCTTTTTTGCGCTAATATCTGAAAAATTACTGCAGAAGGCTTAATACGCTCTGCGGTACTGCATTTGCCTGAGCCAGCATAGACTGAGAAGCCTGCATAAGAATATTATTCTTTGTAAACTGCGTAATCTCATCCGGCATATCTGTATCGCGGATACGGGACTCTGCGTCTGTCAGGTTCTCAGCAGTGATATCCAGGTTTGCAATCGTATGCTCAAGCCTGTTCTGCTTAGCACCAAGCTCTGCACGGAATTCAGATACTGTATCAATAGCAGCCTTAATTGTAGTGATTGCTTTATTCGCTGCTGTTACGCCTGTTACATTAAGGCTGTCAACACCAATTCCATCTGCAGTCATAGCCTGACCTGTCAGTTCCATTGTCTCGCCTTCACTTGGTCCAATCTGGAACTGAGCTTTGCTAGTACCATTCAGTGAATAAACACCGTTAAAGTTTGTATTTTCTGCAATACGGTTAATCTCAAGCAACAGCTCGTCAACTTCTGCCTGGATATTTCCCTGAGCAGTACTATTATAAGTACCGTTAGCGCCCTGGGTTGCCAATGTTGACATACGCTGAAGCATAGCGTGAACTTCTGTCAGCGCACCCTCTGCTGTTTTGATTAAGCCGATAGCATCCTCTGCATTCTTGGATGCCTGATTCAGACCTCTGATCTGAGACCTCATCTGCTCGGAAATTGCCAGACCTGCCGCGTCATCGCCTGCACGGTTGATTCTGTAACCGGAAGACAATTTCTCAAGATTTCCGTTCAAACTAGACTGATTGATACCTAAGTTTCTGTAAGAGTTAAGTGCTCCAATATTATGCTGAATTACCATAAATGTACCTCCTTGTTTTATAAATATCTATGGGAACCTCCCTGTCCCCATCACTACCCACGCGGGCCCTGCATGTGTAGCCTACATAACTGTAAGGTATAAACTGTAGTATTCCCACTTGATTTACCTTACATATACATCTATCGTCACTGCTTCGGAAAATATAAGCATTTTCACAAAAAAAATTAAACTTTTTTCCCAAGGCTTTCCATCCGCCTGAGCGCCGGCTCATATCCCTCTTCTGCCGCAGCCTGGTAACAGCGGATAGCCTGTTCTATCTGCCCGGACACTTCGTACCATACACCCAGATTATAATTTGCCAGAAAAGAACCTGTCCCTACCACACCTCTGCTCCAGGGCTGCTCCCCGATTTCCAGACAACGCAGATAACATTCCCGAATCTTCGGGAGATATCCCAGGTATCTCTGAACATCCGACAATACCAGCTTCATATAAAAGAGTCCGCACACAAACATAAAATCTGACAGCTGTGCAAGCTCTTTTTCTTCCTTTTGAGCCACTGCCAATGCTTCCCTCAGCGAATCACTATCCCCTGCATCCATCAATGTATATAAATACAAAACAATTCCCTGTCTGCGATACTCTAATCCCGGAGATGAAAGCCGGTAAAATTCCCTGAAATGCACTAAACTCTCCTGTGTTCTCTTCAAGTTCCGCAGCGTATATGCCAGTTGAAACCGACAGTACCCATCTCCAGGACTCTCTTTTACCATTCGCTCCAGATAAGGAAGATTTCTCTCGCCCTTATCCGTATACAAATAGCCGTCGTGATCGACGGCCAAAGGAAGCGGAAAACACGGCCAGGAAGTATCCGGCTGTTCATGAATGATTCCTTTATATCTGATTCCCCGCGGAAGCATTCTTGGAATCGCATCCACGCTTACACGAATTTCTTCCCCTTCCCGATAAGAATTGTACTGAAGTATTCCTCCCATCCAGCGCTGCCCGTGTTTTCGCACCAAACTTTCTATTTCCTCCCTGCTGCACGGCCGAAGAATCTCGTCACCGTCCAACACCAGATTCCAATCAGCATCCGAATGGGACAGCGCAAAGTTCCTGGCCGCTGAAAAATCACCTATCCACGGAAATTCCAGCACCTGCGCTCCCATCCGGGATGCAATCTCCCGCGTGGCGTCATCCGATCCTGTATCAGCGATAATCATATGATCTACCAGAGGCTTTGCCGCCCTTAAGCACTTCTCCAGCGTACGTTCTTCATTTTTTACAATCATTACAAGATTCAGCTTCATATTCTTCCTTTATCTGATATCAAGTTCTCCTGTGTGTAACTGACGCTGGTATACAAACTGCCGGATATCCATCTCCGCTCCCTCAGGCAAGTCCGCAAACCGGCATCCATATCCAAAATAATCATCCGTGATTCTCTTTGCCCAAAGCGTCACCGCCTGCAGCTTCCAGTTCTTTCCCACAAAATTGTGATAGAATGAAAAAAGCTCATTCTTACTCATAGGCTTTGAGGTCGTAATGTACACACCCCCGGCGCTGATATTCTCTATGACACCGTAGAAATCTCCCTGCTTTGCCGAGCTGAACAGTTTCTCCAGCTTCAGCTTTACCCGAATATCTTTCTGCCGCTGTACAGTCTCAAGCACCTTCAGTATTTTACATCTGCCTTCCCAGGCTTCCTTTCTTTGCAGATAGTTTGGATTCTTTCGGAATGTAATCTCACAGAAAGTTCGCAAATACCCCAGCTGCGTATCAAAAAAATCCACGAGAAGCTTGCCCTTCGCAAATTCCGGATTCTTTTCAAAATAAAGCATAATGGACTCCCCGGCAACTTCCACCCGGCCTTTCATCAGAATCTTCCCGCCTGGTCCATACAAAATACATCTCTCACATTCTTTCAAAACCATAGAAGCAAACACCTCCTTCTTATACATAAAGTATCCGTCATATACCGATTAGAGTGTCAGTGCTCCTATCTGGTTATCCATATTTATCATCATCTGGATACGCATGAGCTGTATCATATTGACGAAAGTCGCCTTGTCCATCGTGATGCTCTCGCCGTCCTGGGATATTCCAAAGCTTCCCCAGCCTCCCATTCCTAAACCGGAAAGACTGTAAGAGGAAAGATTGGAAAGTCCTGTCCCCTGGTTTATGTAGGCAGAATTCAATCCTGTATCTGTAGTTCCGGTATTTACGGTGCGGTTCGCTGAAAGTGAGCTGTCATCCATATAAGAAAGAACTGTCTTCACATAATTCTGAGTTTCTGAATATGGGGGAATGCCATTGTATTTCTCAACGGCATTTGGCCCCGCATTATAAGCTGCCAGCGCCAGGCTCGCGTCGCCGTTAAACCGTTCCAAGTTTTCTTTTAAGTATTTCGCGCCGCCCATGATATTCTGTCGGGCGTCATAAGGGTTCGTGACTCCCAGAGACTGGGCTGTCGCCGGCATCAACTGCATCACGCCGATCGCTCCCGCTCCTGAAACTGCGTTTGGGTTGAACCCGGACTCCGCTTTTGCAACTGCCTTAAGCAACTGGGCAGGTACTCCGTAAGTCTTTGCCGCTTCCTCAAAAATATCGTCCATGCTTGTCTGGCCGCTTGCCTTTTTCAAAGCTGTCTGAAAATCTGAGTCAGCCGTTTTTATTGTAGGAGATGTATTCGTTGTATTTAATGCAGATGTGTTCAATCCCGCCATCGCCAGCTTAATGCTGTCTGCTGCAGATAATGTACTCATTCCTATACTCCTTCCTGTAATTGCGCTTCTGCGTCTATACTATAAGCATTGCTGTACACTCTATATTAATTACAGCAACCCATAATATTTATTATATTATCTTATCTATTGCTGAATTGCAAGGATTTTTCATCAGATTCCCTCTGTTTCTTTCTCCTCCTGTAGTTCAGGAACTTTCTGTCCCCCCGTAAATCCCAGAAAATAGATATAAATATCCACGATTGCCTGATACAACTCCTCAGGTATTTCTGCCCCCAGCTTCAGCTGTGTCAACAGTGTAGCCAGGGAACCGTCCTCATAAACAGGAACCCCTGCTTCCATGGCTGTTTCCGTAATTTTCTCCGCCATATATCCCATTCCGGACGCTACGATTACAGGAGCCCCGTTTTTTTCCGGGTCATATTTCAGCGCTACGGCTTTCTGTTTCATTAGAGCATCAAATTCTGACATTAATTGTTCTCTCCTTTTCCCTGATTTCCGGGAACACTTCTTCTATCCGGCTTTCCCTCACCCGTTCCTGCACCTGGATACGTTTCAGATCCATACCATTATCTTTCATGATTCCGCCCACTTTTTCCCGGATATCTGATTCTTTCTTCTGCAAAGCCCTCGGAACATAAAGCTGCATATCCACCTGCCTGTTCTGCAGCGCCAAAACCATTTCAAATTTCCCAAGGCTCTGTATATCAAACTTCAGAAGCATTTTTATCTTTCGGCTTCCTGTTTCTACTCCCCGCTCACTGTCCGGATCTACCCAGGCTTCCGACATTACTTTCTGTTCCTGGTATTGAAACGGAAATAAAATATGCATTAAAGGCATGTATACGCTTTCATTTAATAAAAGTCCATTCAACATCGTGTAGAACTGCTGGATATTCTCCAATCCTGCCTGTCCGTTTGCTCCACGCAGCAGCATTTCCGCCAGTGCATCAGCCGGAAGATTTGTATGCCCTCTGGATGCAGCCAGCAAAGCAGACATATCTGCGCCCGCATCTCCCGGATAAAGCCTTGCAAATTCCCGATTTGCCATCATGCGTTCAAACAGGCGGGTCAGCTGCTCCATCCCGCCATTTTCATACCGTACCGCATTAAATATCAACAGCATAGACGCATCTCGTATAGAGCCGAAATCATGGGTTTTCGATATATAATCGGATAAAAACGGAATTAACTTTCCATTTAATATACCTGTATTATACTGTGTATCACCGTTCATCGCTTCCCAGTTCATAGCGTCCGCCAGCTGACGGAACTCTTCCCGGAACTGGCTCAGCATCAGCTTTTCAATATCTCCTGCCAAATTCTGCATCTGCCTCAGCAAATGTGTCCCTGATGAATAATCGTTATAAACTTTCAAAAAATCTCCCAAAGCTTCCCGCAGACTCTCTGAAATATTTTGTGAAAACAGGGAGCGCAGGCTGTCAAACAACGTCCCTGAGAACTTAAGCTGTCCTCCTGCCTGCCCTTTCAAATATGCCATCAATTCTTCCGGAGAACTTATCTGCAGGGAAGCCAGAAAATTTCTGGCAGCCTCCTCTGCCTGTCCTGCCTCCCGAAATGCCGCCATATCTGAGAAGAAAAGCCTCTCCAGAGCTGCCGGAAGACCACTCGTTCCTTCCTCCAGGCTTTTTATGAAAGCGCCATAATTACTCTCGTAATCGATAACACTGTACGCTCCTTCTCCTGCACCTGAAGTCCTGCCGCCTTCCCGTCCGTCCGTCCGGACTACCCGGGTGGGGTCAATCGGATTTTGTATCCGCGTATTGTTCTGACTGGTTCTTGGATCCTGTGTGTTTATATTCGCCCGGTTATCATTCATGCCAGGATTAGTTACCTGTAAAATATTTGCCATAACGCCTCCATTAGAAATAAGGTCACAAGTATATCTATATATATCGGCAATTCCCTATTAAACATTAGGTTTTCAAGGATTATTTTTTTATCCTCTATGTTTGATTTCACTTTTTTATGCAAAATCCTTATTTTGTGCCGGAATGTGCCGATATAAGAAAATATAGTGTAGTTTGTATTTAACAGGAGAAGAGAAGTACTCTGCTCCAGAAGGGAGGGTGCCATGAACATCACATTTCAGACTACCAATGTAAATTATCAGCTTCAGATGCCTGCAATTGAGCTATCAAATGAAAGAAAAGCTCCATCCCTTGCAGAACCATCCGAAATATCCAGCAATTATGATAAGGTTACGATTACAAAAAATCAGCCAAGGAAAATTTTATCGGATGACAGTGAGTTTGCCCGTATACTTTCCCGCCGATGTGCAAATGCCCTGGACAGGGAAGCAGATACAGAGAAAGTTTTTCAGCTGCAGAATGAAGTTGCCGCAGGTGCATACCGGATTGATCCGGAACGTATAGCCGAGAAGCTTTTAGGCTACGCATAAGCCATTTATTCATATATTAATATAGGAAGGCAGGCAGGATTATGACAGAGCATTCTTTTGAGGACTTTACTGCTGTTATACAGTCTTTAATCAAAGTCACCGATAAGATTACCTTGATTGAAAGGGAAAAGGCGGCAGCGGCAGCAGATAGAAAACATGAGTTACTTGATAACTGTATTCAGGAGGAACAGGCTGTCCTGCTCCAGCTCCGGGGACTGGAACAGAAACGTTTCCGGCTGATGGAAGGGCTTGGATGGAAGGATTTGACATTTCGCCAGCTTCTGAAACGGGTCTCCCCGGAAAAACAGCAGATTCTTTCACCGCTGTTTGACGATCTGGACAGAAAGCTGAAAGCTCTGACATCCGCAAAAGAAGATGCCGACAGGATGATACTTACCAGGGTTCGGGAATTGGAAATTTTCTTGTCCCGCAGTGAGAATCCATCTTACAGCCCTGACGGTACAGCGGAAGCTCCGCGGTCTTTTTCCCAGAAAGATACTTACGTTTAATATTTCTCATACAGGAGGATTTATATTATGGTACGAGCAAGTTTTGCAGGTTTTACCACTGCTCTCTCAGCCCTTCAGGTCAGCCAGAAACGGCTGGACATTACAGGGCAGAATTTAGCAAATATGCACACGGAAGGATATACCAGACAGCAGCTGGACGTTGTCAGCATTAACAGCACCAGCCCATCTTCTGCTTATATCAGCCGGAATACCGCTTTTACAGGATTTGGCGTAGGGATTACGGGTGTTTCACAGCTCCGTGATCCGCTTTTGGACGCCCAGTACCGCTCACAGATGACGAAATCCGGCTATACTGACGCCTATCAGAATTCCCTGGATAGCCTGTCAAATATTCTTGATGAATCTCAGATAAAAGGGCTTCGTCAGGCGCTGGCAAACATCCGCTCTACCTTGACTGATATGCAGGATCCTTCAAAAGCGCTGGATTCCGCTTACGAAGTAGAGTTAAGGAATGACATGGAGTCTTTCACAAATCTTTTAAACGACGCCGCCAGAGAAATTAAAAAAGCGGAACAGACCGAGTATGAGCGTCTGGACGGTGAAACTACAAACCGAAACGGCGCAGTTCAGACGGTAAATGATATGCTTCTTCAGATTGCCACCCTGAATCGTCAGATTAAGGGAAATGAAGTCGTAGGACAAAACAGTAACGAGCTTAAGGATACCAGAAATCTTCTTCTTGACAAGCTTGCAAGTTATCTTCCGATTGAAGTAACTTATTTTAAAGATTTTTCTCATGATGGCCTTGACGCTGACGGAAATGCCCTTGATAATGAGCTTTATGATATCTCTTCTGCCGGAAACCTTCTGGCAAAAAAAGACTGGCCTGAAGATGTCAGGGTTGATCTGGTTTATAAAGATGAAAACGGTGTAACGCAGCGTCTGACACTCGTAAACGGCTCCGAAGGAACGGTTGCCGAAAATTATGGAAATCTCTCCATTACACGACCGGATGACGATGTGCATCAGACTGCGATTACGATTACAGGCTCTGCAACCGGACCGGACGGAAAACCCCAGAACCCTGCTTCTATCACTATCACTGCTCCTGCAAACGACGGCCCGGAACTTACCGGCGGTTCTATTCAGGCTTCTCTTGATATGCTTGGACATGATGGGGTAAATACCGGACTTACAAGAGGGTATCAGTATTATATGGATCAGTTGGATTTGCTGGCGAAATCCTTTGTTGACACAATTAACGGTATTAATACGACCGGAGCAAATAACGGCAATATGATTTTGTTGGAAGGCGATAAAGCTTCTAATGTTGGAATTACTAAAGAATGGTCTGCGGGTCTGGTGCACATAACTTCTCCTGAGGATAGCAAAACCGGAAATATCCTCAATATGCTGGAAGCCATGTCATCACATTATGACAGTCTGAATGGAAACTCCTTTTCAGGATTTATCAGCCATGTTTCCACGACCCTTGCCAGTGATTCTTACGCAAACCTGATGAATGTCAAATCAAATAGCATCATGCAAAACGGAATTCAGAATGCACGGGACTCTGTCTCCGGCGTTAGTATGGATGAAGAAGCTGCTGGCATGATGACTTATATGGCCGCGTACAATGCAGCTTCCCGTCTGATGACCACTTTGGACGAAGCGCTTGATAAACTGATTAATGGCACCGGCACTGTCGGACGTTAATAAAAAAAATAAAAGGAGGTTTACACCATGCGTGTTACAAATACATCAATCTATCGGAATTTTACTTTCACTGCTAATGATTTGCACAGCAAACTTATCAAAAGTTTCTCTAAAATCGGCGGAAACAGTAAAAAATATGAAAGCGCTGCTGAAAATCCATTAGCTTACTATGAAGGGCTTAATATGGATACTCATTTCCAGGATTTAGAGAGCAAAGTTTCACTGATTAAGGATGTAAAACACCGTATGTATCAGCAGGAGCTGGGCGCCCGCGCTATCCAGTCGGCTCTGACTGGTGACAAGGGCTCCAAGTTCCAGATTGAAAAGGCGCTGAATGCAACTTCAGATCATACTTCTACACTTAGCGCTGTCAGGGATGAACTGACACAGTCACAGCACGAAATCGTAAATGCCCTGAATGTACAGTATCAGAATATTTATGTTTTCGGCGGGAATGACTCTTCCCAGGCTCCATTCTATCTTAGTGAAGATGGAAAAACTCTCACCTACCGTCATCTGTTCCCCGGTGACAAAACAACTACAGACATCACTATGACCCTCACGAAACAGACTGACGGCAGTTATGAATATGTGATTGATGATATTGACAGTGTCGTAAAGGCTATGACTGAACAGGGTGTGATGGACTTAGGATATGGCTATATCGGTGACAGGGATTCTCTGATTGATACCTACACTGGCGGATTGAATGTTCTTACAGGAATTACCTCCAAAACGGCTCGCGATATGATAAGTCTTGGAAAAACAGATGATTTGAAAGCTCTTATCCAGGAACGGATGAATGGCAGCGCCATCGCACTTACAGGGCAGGCAGCTTTTGCTGTTCAGGATTATATTGATAATCCTACGCAGGATGGATTAAACACTATGAATAAAGTTCTTGGCGACACTCTGTCAGAGATAGATGCATCTTCTATCCGTTTAGGTACTATTTACGAGGAGCTAGGTATTAAATACAGCCGTTTGGATGATACACATACACGATTGCTTTCTGTTCAGGATTCTCTGACCGAAGCTTATGCCGATAAACTGGGCGCTGACCCCTATGAAGCAATTATGGAAATGGTTTCTAACCAGTATTCTTATAATGCTGCTCTTCAGGTTGGTACTAAATTAATGGAAACATCTTTATTTGATTTTATGCGCTAAAAATATAGTTACTTGTGAAAGGAGGTAACAATTATGGCACAGCTTTTAAACATTTCGACGGATTCTTTTAAAGCAGTGAGGTTCTCTGAAAATGCACGTCTTGTTTCAGAAGATTCTTTGGATATTGAGAGAAGGAAGGCTATGGCACGCCATAAGGCGTTTGCACAGCGTGTCGGAGCAAGTACGAATGTTCGTGATGTATCTAACATTAACCGTGCATTCTCTGGTTCTCACCGTGCTCCGGCGCCGAAACCTGTACACACACCTCAGTCTTTCGTATCCGGTACGGCCGCACAGCCGATGACTCCTGCTCCCTCTGCCAACCGGATAAATTCCGGAGCCGATATTGTACAAAAAGCTCCTATCTCTGTTTCGGATGCGAATATTAATTATTCGCCTGATCAGGCACAAGCTTCTTACAATGTAGAAAGAGGCGCTTTTGAGATGCGTGTTGCAAGCGGCAGCTTATCCTTTGTTCCGGCTCTTTCTATGACAATTATTACTCAGTATCCGGATGTGCATTTTGAATATACAGGCGGTTTTAATTATTTCCCTGAATCGGCAGATCCCGGACAGCAGCTCAATTTATCTGTATAGGAGAGTTTTGCTTATGTTGATACAAACTGATTATTATGGTGAAGTTGAATATACAGAGGAAGATCTTATCATATTCCCGGATGGTCTGTTTGGCTTTCCAAATTTGAAAAAGTATCTTCCCCTGTATCTGAGTCACAATGATGATTCTATCATTTTACTGCAATCTGTAGAGGAGTCTTTGATTTGCTTTGCTATGTTGAATCCGATATATTTATGTCCGGACTATACTCCATACCTTAGCTCAGAAGAATTATCTTTTCTTAATGTTTCAGACAGTGAAGAATTGTGCTATTATACACTATGCACCGTGCGAGATAATTACTTGGATACTACAGTAAACCTGAAAGCTCCTCTTGCGATAAATCCTGAAACACATATTGGTATGCAGGTAATTTTGACGAATTCCGAATATGGAATTCGTCATCAGATACGTTCTTTCCAAACTGTTTGCCCAGCAGAAAATTCAACAGATAGGAGTGCTGATTATGCTGATTCTCAGACGTAAGAAGAATGAAAGCTTTTTAATAGGTGGAAATGTCCGTATTACGATTATTGACTGTGCTACTGATGGCGTACGTGTCGCCATTGATGCGCCAAAACAGATTTCTATTCTCCGGGAAGAGCTTTCAGAAATGGAACAAGCTACAAAGAGCGCTGTCATCCCGGCGGATATCCATTCCTTATGTTCCCTGCAGTCTATGCTTCATTCCAATGAAACAGATGATTGTGATGCATAAGCAGAAAAAGCAGTACGGAGAAATATTTCTTTTTTAAGAAAACATTTCTCCGTACTGCTTTTTCTAATCTTCATGATTACTTCTCTTGCCTTTTTAATGCTCTTTTCAATATCCGCAATCCCCTGCAGCACCAGAAAAATGGCAGCAACACAGGAAGTCTCTCCAATTTAGGATAAATCGTACACATATAATGATAATCCGGAAATACCCAGCGCAGCATCTTACGGAATTCTGCACGGCTTTCCTTCCGCTTCTCTTTTAAAATATTCTTCTCCTCTTTCTTCTGTGCCTTGGCTTTCGCTTTCTGAATCTGTTCTGCCAATTGAAGCGCCTGCTCATTTTTCTCCTGATTATCAGAATCTTGCCCCATAAGCAATATACGATTTTCCAACATGTCAAATACAGTCATATCCTCTTTCTGCTCCAGCTTTTTAAGCTCTGCTTTACTTCCAAACCAAAAGTATGAAAGCTCCAAAAGCTTCCAGGATAAATCCTCTATTCCCAAATCCTTCATCTGAGCCTGGATATTTTCCAAGCTTAAGCTGTCCTTGATTTTTCTATGGAACATCATCAAATCCAGCATCTCCCACAGCTTTAAACTGTCCGTCACGTAACGGTATGATGCGCGCGCCATGCGGAACAGGAAATCACTTTCCAAGGGAAGTACAGGTATCCCTTCCGGAAATCCCTCTTCTTCTTCTGCCGTATCCATCAGCCACGAAGCCTCCTTCTGGAAGGCCGGAACTATAAAAGGCAGTGTATGATAAATTTCCACTTCAATCCCCTGTTCTTTCACCATAGACTCCCCAAACCCCTGAAAGGTGTTTGCCGTCTCATATCCCAAATCAATCAAGAAGCCTTTCACCATAGAGTAACTGGATTTGTCTGTCAGAAGGCCCAGAGGGCGCTTTCCTGCCATTTCAGGCAATGGGTACAAACTGCGTACCCTGGAGTTTGAAAACACAATGCAGAATGCCTTTTTCTCACTAAGCAGCTTCAGCAGCGTCTGCTCTTCCGCTTCACACTTTACACCATATTGCAGAGCCTCCTGATAACGCAGAAAAAAGCGTTGACTCCATCTGTCCGGCAACACTTCTCCATTTCCTAATAGACCAAGGTACATAACAGGCGCTATCCGATGATAATCTGCCAGCCGATATATCCTTTCCCAGTCGATTCTGTTATGTACAATTTTTAAATTCTCCTGCCGAACGACATTGGCAGTAATTTCTGCCAAAAAGCGTCCCTCATACAACAATTGTTTCATCCCTGTTTTCTCCTTAACGCCAGGGTATTTGCAATAATACACTGTCCTCAGGCATTTTGCCGGGAATCAATCATAAAATGATTGATTCCCGGCAACACTCCGATTGATTTTTCTATCCTCTTCCTGAAGCTTTTTAATCAACGCCTGTGTCTTCTGCCTAATTTCAAAAATTTTCCGTTCCTCATACCCTGGACCAGCTGTTTCACGAAATGGATCACAAGTCAATAAATGCCTTAATTCCTCTGTCTCAGAGACGCCTTCCTCCCCCGTCTTCCAGATTTCTTCCATGCACTCATCTAATCTTCCCATCTCATCTGCACGCATTTGAAGCAGCATATTAACGGATACTTCATCCCTTCGCGAAAGGGCATCTGCCAGTTCAGCAGTCAGCCGGCTTATCCCCTGGATAAGTGACAACCGCCGCTGAACCAAAATCATAACTTTTTCTTTGTTAAGAGCCATCTTCTCTCCTATCCCCGGACTCCAAGATCATGCTGCATCGCTCTGCCACCGCTCATACCTACTGTATGCCATGCCTGGTCGAAGGCTTCCTTCAAACCTGATAATATCTGACGAATACGTGGAATTTCATCCTTCCGTCTTTCCCGTCCGGCCTGCAGACGGCCAATATCATAAAGCACATACTGATAAATTTCTCTTAATTCCTGGCTAATTGGCTGTTCCAGATCTAAAATCTGTATCAAATACTGCACAATCATAAACGTCCGATTTAGCGCTTTATCAAAATTCCCGTAATCTTTATCTTCCAGCGCGTATCCTGCTCTCGCTAACCGCTTATCTGCTTCTTCAAACAACAGAAGCACCAGCTCCGGTCCCGACATAGAAAGAATACTCTTTTCCTTATATTTCTGATATGCGTTCATCTAATCCTCTCTTTAGCCCTGAAGCTGAGACAAATACCCCGACTGCGTATTCAGTTTATTAATCATCGTTTCCATGGAAGTGAACTGTTTAATATAACGATCTTCTTCACTGGAAAGCCTCTCCTGAAGAGTTGCAATCATATCCTGAATAGATTCAATCTCTCTGTATATATAGTTATCCATGACAGACATCGGTACTTTAGGCGAACCTGCTTCCTCTACCAGACGTCCATAAGAACCGCCATTCCTGGTTCCGTAACGGGTCGCATACGGCGTCATCCTATCCTGCATGGACTGGGCCAAGCCCTTTGAAGAAGTCCCCTCTCCAGTAAATACCTTTGCAACCTTATCCGGTTCTGTAGACATCGCCTGTTTGAATTTCGTCTCATTAAATTCAATCTTTCCGCCATCCATATAATTGCTGGAAACGCTGATGCCCATTTCCTCCAAATCATCGTAGGAAATACCGGTTCCCATCAAATCCGTTAAAAAGCTCTGAAGGCTGCCGCTCAAATCACGCATCGTACCGTCGTTAAATAGCAGACCCTGTTTCGCCTTTTTCTCCCAACGCTCAATTTCTGCTTCCGTCATCTCTGCCTTCTGTTCATCCGTAAGCGGACCATAAGATTTATCCGGCTTTGAAGTAATCTGTGTATTTACCTCTTCTACCAGCGCATTATATTCCTCGAAGAACTTTGATACAAGTTCTGTCACTCCATCCACATCTGCCTGTGCATTAAAAGTAACTGCCTGGGAACTATCCAGATTTCCTGCCGCGTCATATCCAAATTTACCTGTTACGGATACCTTTAATCCCTCTAAATCGAAAGTATTGGAGGAACGCGTTAAATTCACTACAGTCCCATCTCCATAGCTTACGGCAATCTCCGCATCCTGTCCTGCCACAAATCCGGCGTCCTCATTATCCGGATCTGCCATAAAGAGCTTCTTTCCCAGTTCACTTCCGCTCACATCAATCTGCCTGCCCGCGCCCGTCTCAGACGATACCAGCATCAGCTGTCCTGTAGAATCTACATAAGAAGCTTTTACGCCTGCCTCCGGCGTTGCATTAATCTTAGATATAATATCCTTGACTGTACTCTTCGCAGTCAGTCCCTCAATCTTTACACCATTGATCACCAAATCCAGATTTCCGTTGGCATCTGTATAATTACTCATATCATCCTTGCTGATTCCCAGGTTTGCCTTATCCAGCGTAGCATAAGTATTCACTTTGTTTGACGCACCGTACATAATGCCAAGCGCATCCTTAACATTCGCGTCAAAAGAAGTGATTGTAACCGTAGAAGCATCATTCTTTGTACTGAATGCCAATGTATCCTTTCCGTCAACATTTGTAAGCTCTGCCTTTACATTGCCCGTACCAAACGCCCTGTCAAGACGCACCTGGAGATTCTCTGCCATCTTTGCAAGCCTCTCTTCTCCGGTTAATGTAGAATCTTTAAATAAAGTATCATATTCTTCCTGGGTAATCAACTCTATATCTTTTGAAGTACCGTCATAATTAAAAGTAACTTTCTTTCCGGTAAAGTACTCGTCTGCCTTATAGGTCTTGCGGTAAGAATCTGCAAAATTTCCTACATTGTCATTAAACTTATTGAAAGAAATCCCTTCCTTATCTGCCTCCGCATCTACCTGATACCCCAATGCTCCTAATGCCGTAGAAGTTGAACGCATCACATAATTTGTAGACTTTTTACCATCCGTACTGATATTAATCTTTCCATTTTCATATTTAAATTCCATGACATCGAAAATCTTATCTTCCCCAAGCATAACATCAGAATTTTTCAGCGCTGCATTCAGCTCGTCTACCAGTCCTTCGATATCATCTGTCGTATAATCAATGTAATGTTCTGTTCCACTCTCATCCTTATAAGATGTTGGCATGGTAAATGTAGTGGTATTATTAAATTTACCTCCATCTAACGGAGTCCACACGCCAAAACGAAGCTGCGTATCCTTCAGATTAGAAATATTTACTTCCTGATCCATCGAATTTAGCGTTGTAGAAAGTTTTCCGACATTGCTTGCTGATCTTCGGCTGGCGGTAGTTGCCAGCTGCTTTACGCCTAATATGGACAGATTATCTATCATCGAGGAAGTCCCTGATGCTTTCACAAACCTTGTATACTTCTCATCCCCAATAGCTGTAATCTGATTTCTTGCAAATAATGATGCACTCTTTAAACATTTAGAAGATGAATATGTGAAATATTTGTCATCCAAGTCAATAATCTTACCGCTGACGCTCTGGTATGCTTCCTGTTTCCACAGGAGGGTCTGCATCTTATTCCGCTGTGTTGTAATCTTTGAGGTTGTCCCCGCTGTCATCGCTTCAATCATCGCATCCCTGTCGATTCCTGACGCCATGCCGCCAAATCCTCTGAGGCTTGTATTTCCCAAACTATTTACCTTTGCCATATAAATATCTCTCCTTTCAAGATAGTTTGAACAATCTTAATATACTTAATATACAAAATTCTATATTGTATTTATCGGCAAATCCCTCAAAAAGATAATACCCGACAGATGATTTTCCCGCGATTAATCATGACGGGGGTGTTCTCTCACTGCAACGCAGGAACGTATGATTTCCGTCAAAATCCGTATTTTATATTTATTCTCATAGTAATTCATGCCAGATGTCCCGAAGCCGCTCTTTGCTGCCACGTATTTCGCCGGAAGCCGCGTAAGCGTAAGCGCTTCTACATCTGCCCGACATCTCTCGCACCGGCACACTTTGTACTGTTCCATATATTTATTAATATCCTGCCGTTTCAGCAGTTCTTCCATCACATTTATAAAAGAAGACTCCTTCACTGCAGTCTTTTCCGGAGCTGCTTCCTCCTTTGCTTCCACATCTGCTGTTTTTCCTTCTGCCGTCACGGTCGGCATTTCTGTCCTCTCCGGCACTGAAGCTTCCTCTTTTATCACCGGAGCTTCCGGCTGTGCCGCAGGCGTCTCTGTTGGGGACGCTGAAACTTCCTCTTTCACGGCAGGTATCTCTGTCTGCCCCATAGAAATCTCCGGTTCCGGCATGGAAACCTCTTCTTTTGCTGCCGGAATCTTTGCCTTTGCTGCAGACGCAGGTTTCACCTCTGCTGAATCTGCCTGGGAAACCTCATTTTCCAACTGTTCCAGAATACTCTTTTCCAACTGTTCATTGCCGCTCTCGTCCACTACTGTGACTGTTGCAGCAGCAGCCACAGGAGCCGCGGCCTGATTTTCCGCAGGAATCTTATTTTCTTCTGCGCTTCCTTCGTCCTGGGCCGCCGGACTTTTCGTCAAAAGATTCAGTACGTGGGCAGTTTTATTCGTTTTCTTCGCCATGTTCTGTTCCTCCCTTTAGATGAATCGTCTCCGCTATCTCATCAATAAATTCCAGATAATCCTGTACAGCTCCGGAACGCGGATTATATGTAAAGATACTCTCGCCGTGAGCCGGCGCTTCTGCGATTGCCACTCCCGGACGAATCTTACTCTTAAATACTACCGTTCCCATCTGATCCGCAAGCTGTGCCGCAAGTTCATCTACATCTCTCGACAAAAGAGTCCTGCGGTTATAGCGGGTAAGCAGAATTCCCAGAACCTTCAGCTCTGAATTGAAAAGGCTCCGAACAGATTCCACTGTCTCCCAAAGCTGGGAAAGCCCCACCAGGCTAAGGATATCAGCCACCATGGGGATAATCAAAAAATCAGAGACTGCATACGCATTAGCCGTCAGCAGATTCAATGCCGGCGGCGTGTCAATAATAATATAATCATATTGTTCCTGAACAGGAGCTATCGCTTTTTTTAGTATAAATTCCCGTTCACTGGAAACCTGTTCCATCCCATTATTACTCAGAGTAATATCTGAAATCAGCATATCGCAGGTGTCAGCATGGCACACCGCCTCCTCTATGGAAACCGTGCCGTTCAGCACATCCAGCACTGTATGTGCATTTTCCATATCGGCTCCCAGACAGAATCCCAAATTTCCCTGGGGATCTAAATCGATACATAGCACTTTGTTTCCTCTGTCCGCAATGCCGGCGGCCAGAGCCGCAGATGTGGTAGTTTTTCCCACTCCGCCTTTCTGGTTTGATACAGTAATAATCGTAGCCAATTTGACACCTCCAAAATTTTCTGACGCGCTTTATCCTTTCAGCGAATTAATCGTACCTACAATCTCATCCGATGTAAGAACCATCTTCAAAGCATAAGAATATGCTCTCTGGCTCTCAATCATACGAGTAAGCTCCATGGACATGTCTGTCCCCGAGCTTTCCAATGCACACTGAGCCAGTTCCGGATTTTTGACAAGCGAAGGTCGCATTGTGTCTTCGGACGGCACATACTCATTATTGCTGGTACTCATCAGACGGCTCGGATTCTCAAAGGTGTAAACCCCAACCTGCTGCAGAAGCGGCGTATCCTTTGCCCCCCGCCCTTCTACCACAATTGGTTTCTTATTTCTGTCCAGAACCAGCTTCCCGGCATCTGTCATCAAATAGAATCTATCGCCAATCTGACCTCTGTGAAAATGTCCGTCCCTGGTATAACTTACTTCATTTGTGCCTCTGTCCCTTACCATAAAGAACGAATTATCCTCCATGATAGCAAAATCCAGCTCACTGTTCGATGCAACCGGCGTCGATGCCGCAAATGTAGTATATGTATTCTGAGTGCGCACACCGGCTCCGGCCTGAAGCTCTGTAACTGCATCCTCTGAATCGTTCAGATTATACTGTATTAAATCAGAAAACACCGCTGTCTTGGGCTTAAACCCTCCATTATTAATATTTGCAAGGTTATTGCCCACAACATCCAACTTATTCAGGCTTGCCTTAGCTCCCAGTGCCCCTGTATAAAATGATGAATACATTGCTGATTTTCCTCCTTAATCGGTTTATAAGCTTCCAACTTCACTTGCTGATTTTCCCATCACCTGGTCATAAAGCCTGAGAACCTGGGCGGCACTCTGCAGCGCCCTCTGTGATGACATCATATTTGTCATCTCATCCACCATGTTCACATTCGCCCTCTCCAGGCATTTCCAGGCAATCGCCGTGTCATTTCCTACCTGTCTCCCATTCTGGTCTGTAGAAAACATGCCGTTGTCTTCTTTGTGAAGATTCTCATAATTCTCAAAATCCACCACCCGGATACTTCCCAGGGTAGTTCGCCTTACTTTTCCCCTGACAGTCTCCTCTACCGTGATGTTACCTCTATTATCTACGTTAAAGTTCTCATTGTCAATCTTTATCGGACGATTATTTTTACCCAAGACGCGTCCCTGGTCATTCAGTACCAGATATCCCTGGTTATCCACGGAAAAAGAACCGTCCCTGGTATATCTCACTCCATCTTCTGTCTGTATACAGAAAAATCCTCTTCCCTGGATGGCAAAATCATAAATCCCCTCTGTAGGCTCCATAGAACCTTGTTCATAATCCACATATGTCCTGCTCGCCGTCCGTATTTTTGAGGTCACGGCCAGTTCTTCCCTATTTTCTTTCGCCCGTCTGCCTGTACGGTAAAGCATTTCTTCCTGGAAGGTACTGCTCACCATTGTATCTTTCTTGTAGCCCGCCGTCTGAATATTTGCCATATTATTGCTGACTACATTCAGGTTTCTGCTCTGGGTAAGCATACCGGATGTTAAATTATAAAATCCCTGATACATATTTTCCTCCTTTCCACCCGCACTTCCTGCGGCTGGCTATCACATATATTTACTCATATATTGTTTTAACTTGCGTATGGCAGCGCTGTGAAGCTGCGAAACCCTCGGCTCACTCACCGCCATTACCTGAGCAATCTGCCCCATGTTCAGTTCTTCCACATAGTACAGGGAAACTACCAGCTTCTCTTTCTCCTTCAAGCTGTTAATCGCCTCCACCAGCATCTGGCGTGTCTCCCCTTTGATAAATACTGCCTCTGGCTGAGAGCCGGGCGCTTTGTCCGCCAGCTGTATAGACTGGTTCGTGTCATCATCCTGAATCATATCCAGGGAAAGCACATTCATGATACTGCTCATGCTCTGTATCTTACGGAATTTCTTTACGTCTGTCTGAACCGCCTGTGCAAGCTCTTCTTCCGTAGGCTCACGTCCCAGCGTACTCATAAGGGAAACTCTCGCTTCCTCTATCGCCCGGCTGTTCTTCCTGAAATCCCTGGGCATCCAGTCATTTTGGCGCATCAAATCAATGATCATTCCCCGGATGCGCCTTGAGATAAAGGTTTCAAATTTAATATTCATCGCAGGGTCATAACGTTCCAGCCCTTTCATGATGGCAATTACGCCCTCATTGATGATATCTTCCATCTGCAGGGAGCCGGCATACGTATTCCTCATCTGGACTGCTATACTTTTTACTATATACAGATAGCGCATCGTGAGTTCCTGCTTAACCTCTATCTTCTTTTCTTCCAGATACATATGCAGCAGCTCATCATTGGTCTTTTCCTTTAAGTAATCCCATTCTCCCATATCTTCACCCACTTATCGTCTGTTCTAACGCCTGCTTGTATTGTCAAGAACCAAACTTCCTATTGACTGGATTTGGATATTATTCGCTATTTCGTTAAAAGACAGGACGCGGACATTGGGATAAAACTGTTCTATCAGGCGGTAAAAGTGTACCCTCATAACCTGTGAAGTCAATACCACCGGAGTCTGGGACAATCCTGCAAACTTCCGCATCTGTACGGCCATCTGTGAAATAAGGCTCTGAAGGATATCCGGACTGAGCGCCAGATAATAACCGCCCTCTCCTTTGGTAAGAGAACCTACCATAGTGCGTTCTAATTCAGAATCCATCGTAACTACCTTCATGCTGCCGTCTTCGCAGTACAGCCGGGTAATCGTCCGCTTAAGCGCTGTCCTGATATCTTCAATCAATGTATCTACATCACGCAGCCCTTTCTCGGATGCCGTTTCCAATATCGTCTCCACAATGATTTCCAAATCCTTGATAGGAATGCCCTCTTTCAAAAGGCTTGTAAGTATCTTCTGAAACAAACTGTAGGAAATCACATTCGGGAATGCTTCTTCTATCAGCTCCGGCGATACCTTCTTAGCATTTTCCACCAACCGTACAACTTCCTGTCTGGTGATCAGCTCATAAGCATGCTGTTTGATAACCTCGGACAGATGAGTAATCATAACAGACAGCGGGTCAATAACCGTATAACCGTATATTTCCGCCCTCTCCCTGTCCTCCGGCCGGATCCATCGGCTTGGGATGCCGTAAGCCGGCTCTATCGTCTCGATTCCGTCTACTTCTCTTTCCGGATTTTCCGGCTCCAAAGCCAGATAATAATCTGTCAGGATTTCTCCTCTTGCGACCTCTTCACCACGAATCTTAATGCTGTACTGGTTTGTATTCAGCCCGGAACTGTCACGCAGGCGAATTGACGGGATGACAAAACCCATATCCTGCGCATACTGCCTTCGGAAAATAATAATCCGGTTAATCACCCGCCCGCCTACCGATTCATCCACCAGCGGAATCAAACTGTAGCCAAACTCCATTTCCACCGGTTCCACCGTGAGCAGAGTATAGACGTTATTAACATCTTTATAATATTCTTCCTCGGTAACAGGAGGAGCCTCCTGGGACTGCTGCTCTTCCTCATGCGAAGCCTCCCCGCCGTCACCAAAAGCACCGCCGGGCAGCGCCATAGCAGGGCCTGCCTTTATCTGTCTTGAGAGGTAATAGCCGCCTCCTACCAGGATTCCGGCAATCAGCAGCATTGTCAGCGTCGGCATCCCTGGGATGACGCCCATGACTGCTACTGCGATTCCGCTGATCATAATAGAATATGGCTGTGCCAGGAACTGCCTGGAAACATCCTCATTCAAGCTGCCCTCAGAAACTGCCCTGGTTACAATCATACCGGTAGCCGTGGAAATCAGCAGCGCCGGTATCTGAGATACCAGCCCATCACCTACTGTAGCAATGGAATATGTATTCAATACAGTCGTAAACTCTCCGCCGCCCATTACCATTCCGATAATTGTACCGCCTACCAGGTTAATTCCGGTAGTGATCAGAGACATGATGGCATCGCCTTTTACAATCTTTGTAGCACCGTCCATTGCCCCGTAGAAGTCCGCTTCCCGCTGTACTTTTTCCCGTCGATGCTTCGCCTGCTGTTCATCAATCAGACCTGAACTTAAATCCGCGTCAATCGCCATCTGCTTACCTGGCATAGCATCCAAGTTGAAGCGGGCTGCAACCTCAGCCACACGTTCCGCACCCTTGGTGATAACCAGGAACTGCATCAACAGGATAATTATGAAGATTATGAAACCTACGACTACGTTGCCGCCCAGCACGAAATCACCGAATGCCTTGATAATCTGTCCTGAGGAACCCATATTTGATAAGATATTCCTGGTCGTAGACACATTGATTCCCAGTCGGAACAACGTCGTAATCAGCAGCAGCGATGGAAAAATAGAAAATTCCAACGGCTCATGGATACTCATCGTGATAACCAGAATCATCATAGACAATGCCATGTTAATCACAATTGCAACATCCACCAGCCCGGCCGGCAACGGTATAATCAATAGCAGGATAACAGTCAGTACAAAGAGTACTACTGAATAACTCATTATCTTTTTCATCTGAAACTCCATCCGTCCTGTTTTTGTTCAGGTGTACTATTTAAACATTTCCTCTCTGTGAGAAGCTTTGTAAATATACACCAGGATTTCGGCGATAGCGCCATAAAACTCTACGGGAATTTCCCGGCCTATCTCACATGTATCATACAGCGCCCTTGCAAGGGGCCTGTTCTCTGTTATAAAAACGCCATTTTCTTCCCCTACTTTTACAATCCGGAGCGCCAGTGCATCCTGGCCCTTTGCCAGCACCACCGGAGCGCCGTTCTTCTCAGGGTCATATTTCAAGGCAATTGCAAAATGCGTAGGGTTTCGGATAATTACATCCGATTCCGGAACTTTCTGCATCATCCGGCTCATGGCCATCTGCCTCTGTATACTTTTAATACGCCCTTTAATCTCAGGATTACCTTCCATCTGTTTAAACTCTTCCTTTACTTCCTGCTTCGTCATCTTTAAGTCTTTTTCATAAGACCATCTCTGATACATAAAATCAAAGAATCCGATAACGGCAAAAGCCAGGCTTACATTACGCACCAGCTGAAAAATCATATCAAACATATAGGAGGCTGACGCATCACTCTGCATATCAATCATCTTGACAACAGACGCCAAATCTCCCTGCAGCGTGCTGTATAAAAGCACAATCAACAGAATTGCTTTGGCAATATTTTTAACCAGCTCCACCAGGTTTTTCATAGAAAACATCCGCTTAATCCCTTTCAGCGGGCTAAGCTTACTGAGCTTTGGTTTCATCCTCTGGAAAGATATAAGGAACTTTGTCTGTATGCCATATGCCAGGATTCCCAAAGCCATAGCCGACAAAAGCAGTATCAGTGAGCTTCTGAAAAATGCACTTATGAAAGTGGCAAAAAGCTGTGGTGTTGCCACTGTAACAGGGTCTCTCCCGATTTCCGACAAAATCTGCATCAGAAACTGGCGCACATTTTCATGTATGGCAGGTATCATCCATTGAAGCATCGTAAACATACCAAACAGGGTAACTACTGTCGCGACATCCTTACTCTGAAAAACGTTACCTTCTTTCCTGGCGTCTTTCCGTCGTTTCGGGGTCGCTTGTTCGGTTTTTTCCTGCCCATTCGCCTCGGCCATGCTTCATCCCCCCTTTCATACAAAAAGGCTCCGTAAGTTACCAAAGCTATCCCATGATCGTAACCAGCTCCTGCACCCATGCAAACATCTGATCCAGAAGCGTATAGAACCTATCCGCCATGGGAGTAAACAACAACAGCAAAATCATCATTCCTACGATAATCTTAAGCTGGAAGTTTACAACAAATACATTAATCTGCGGGATAATCTTCATCAGAATACCTACTGCAAATTCTGTCACCAGCTCCATAGCCAGCAGCGGAAACGCAAACCGCAGTCCGAGCACAATTGCCTGGCTGAAAATCCCCAGCATAGCAGCTGACAGCTCGCTATTTATCTTTACCATGCCGAAGGGAATGACCTCCGACGAGCGGTAAAATATCTCAATCAATTTCACATGTCCGTCTACCGCAAAAAAAAGCAGTACGAAAAAAGCATAATACAGACCGGAAGTTACCGTAACCTGCATATTGTACTGCGGATCATACGTCTGTGCCATAGAAAGCCCCATCCCAAAATCCATCACGGACGAAGCAAACCTGATGACCAGCACCGTTAGTTCCATGCAAAATCCAATCACAAACCCAAATGCCAGCTCTGTAATAAGCAGGAACCCAAACTCTAAAAGACTCTGCGGCTCATGCTGCAGTTCCCCCCCTATTCCCATATACATCATCAGGGATAACATAAACACGAACGCTGTCTTAACAGCGCCCGGAATATTGCTGCGCCCCAAAATAGGATTAAAGAAAACTGCCCCGCTCATTCGCATGACAATAAAGGAAAACAGGATAAACATAATTCCTTAACCTCCGGCAATCATGCTGAATATCTTCTGGACAAACTCCTGCATTCTTCCCAGCATAGTGCTTCCCAGGAAACCTAAAATTGCCAAAACTGCAAGCAGCTTTGGCACAAATGTCATAGTCTGCTCATTAATCTGGGTCGCAGCCTGGAAAATAGCAATGATAACACCTACAATCATACTAACCACAAGAAACGGCATCGCCATCTGGAACGCCATCTGAAAGGTTTCATAAACAATATCCAATACTTCTGCCTGTGTCATCTGTCTCCTCCTTTGTCCGCGTCATACGCAGATCCATCCTATTGCAGCTATGGGATATTAACCCCGGCTATAATATTCTCAAACAAGAGCTGCCATCCGTCTACTGTCACAAACAAAAGCAATTTAAAAGGCAGAGAAATCATCGTCGGCGGCAGCATCACCATACCCATAGACATCAGCGTAGTAGCCACTACGATATCAATGAGCAGGAATGGCAGATAAATTAAGAAGCCTGCCATAAATCCCCGTTTTAGCTCACTGGTCATAAATGCCGGAGTCACCACCGTAATAGGATATTCTTCTGTATTCTCCTTTATTTCTGTCCCGGACATTTCTACAAACTTATTCAGTGTACTAATCTCTGTGTTCCTTAACATAAAACGTTTAATAGGCACCTGCATCTCCTTTAATGCATCTTCCTGGGTCATTTCTCCCGCTAAATAAGGCTGGAACACATCTTCATTTACACTGCTGATTACCGGACTCATTGTATAAAGAGTCAGGAACAGAGCAATCCCTACCAACACCATATTCGGCGGCGTCTGCTGGACACCCAGCGCGTTCCTGGTAAAAGACAGGATAATGATGGTCCTTGTAAAAGAAGTCATCATGATGACAAGGGACGGCAGGAGTGCCAAAAGCGTCAGCATGTAAATCAATTCCAGTGTAGGTACGCTTCCTCCGTTTAATCCTCCTAACAGTTCATTCATCTTTATCCTCCTCTTTTCGGCGGTGAACCGAAGCATAATTTCGGATAATCTCTTTAAAATCCATCGGCTTTTCCGTCGAAAGCTCCGGATCTGCAAAATCTCCTTCCGCCTCTGTCAACAGTGTAATCCCTGCCTGGCTCACTCCTATCAGGTATGTGTGCTCTCTAAGCTTCACCAGCAAAATCCTTTTGTCCTGACCTATCTGAAGCTGGTCAATGACCTTCAGTTCTCTTGTGCCGGAAACCCTGCTCCAGTTCTTTCCCAGAAACCGGCTGCACCAGTAAGCTAACAGCAATACCAGGATTACACACCCTAATGCACTTATCAGATTCAGACCGCCCATTACAGAGCCTCCGAACTAAGATTTCGGGATACAATCTCCGTAATTCGGATTCCGAAATTATCCTCCACTACTACAATATCACCTTTTGCAATGCATTGTCCATTGACAAATAAATCCACTTGCTCTCCAGCCATCTTATCAAGCACTACAAGCGATCCCTGTGTGAATTCCAAGATATCCCGAACCAGCCTCTTGGTTCTTCCGATTTCCACTGAAACCTCCAGCGGAAGCTGCATCAACATCTCCTGGTTTGCTTTATCTTCGACCCTTGGGCCTCCCTCATCAACCAATTCTCCCGGAGAGATTGGCCGGATAACTGTATTACTTTCCACTCTTTTGTCCTCTTTTTGTGTATTCTGCGTCATATTGTTCTGCATCATATTCATGATTTGCTGCTGGGTTTGCTGCATCTGCATAAGAAGCTGCTGAGTCAGTGAATCCTGTGCAGGACTACTCTGTTCCTGTGCACGAGCATCTTCTTCTATACGCTCTGGCTGTACAGGAATTTCGCTGCCCTTTTCCGTAATATCCGCAGCAAACGGCTCCAAAACCGTCTTCGCCATATCTATCGGCATAAGATTTAAAAATGTACTTTTTACCTTGCCTTCGATGTCAAGCATAAATCGAACGGCTACCATTGGAGATTGATCGTCAAAGTACATCGTTTTAAAGCTTTCTTCATCTTTGACTTCCATGGGCTTTGGCTCGGAAATACGAATCTTTTTCCCCAGAAACTCTGAGAGCGATGTAGCAGATGCTCCCATCATCTGGTTCATCACCTCACAAACAGCGCTGACCGTCATCTCATCCAGCACAAATTCCTCATTGGCAGGCTCCTGTCCGTTAAGCATCGCCACAAACAGACGGAGGTCATTCTTACGAAACATCAATATGCTTCTTCCCTGCAGCCCTGCCGCATAGCTGATGTCCACGCTGATTGCCGGCTCCAGATCCTTAAACTCAAACTCATCCTTTGTCTGGACCTTTACCATCGGCGTTGAAATCCTGACATTCTTTCCCAGCAGTGAAGATACAGCCGATGCGGATGCTCCCATGCTGATGCTCATGATTTCCCCGATTGCGTCCATTTCCATTTTACTTAAACTCCAAACGCCCATTTCCTCAATCTCCTTTTATCTTTATCTGCCTCTTCTGGAAATTACCTTCCGATTTCCAATGCTTTCTGAGCCATGAGCTTCATTGCGTTCAAAGCCGTTACATTTGCCTCATATGAACGGTAAGCTGCCATACTGTCAACTGTCTCTTTCAGCACATCTACATTCGAAAGGGTTACATATCCATCCTCATCCGCATCAGGATGTTCTGGATTATATACTTTCTGCATTTCCCGGTCATCTTCCGTGATAGCAGATACCCGGACACCCGCCTTTCTGCTGGCGATTCCTCTCCCATCCCGTGCACTTTTCAGTACATCCTGGAAAGACCTGGTTTCATAACTCTGGAAGGAAACCAGCTTCCGCTTATACGCACCGCCGCCTTCCGTCCTTGTTGTATCCATATTTGCTATATTCTCAGACGCTATATCCATCCTGAGACGCTGTGCGCTCATTCCCGAAGCGCTGATATCAAAAGAACTTAAAAAAGCCATCGTCGCATCCTCCTTTCTTTTCTACTGCTCTTCAAAAACTGCATTAACAGCCTGTGCCATACGTTCCGGGTCAAACGGCTTCACAATAAAGTCCCTGGCCCCGTTCTGAATGGCCTCCGCCATAATTCCTTCCTGTCCCATCGCCGTACACATGAGAATCCTTGCTCCCGCATCGGCCGCCATGATTTCCCTCAATGCCTGCAATCCGTCTTTGTGGGGCATCGTAATATCCATAATCACCACATCTGGCTTCTCCTGAAGATATTTTTCTACAGCCTCGACGCCGTCACCGGCTTCCACAAAATCTCTGTAACCGTTATACTTCAATATATTCCTTATATGTGTCCGCATAAAAGCCGCATCATCAACAAGCATGATCTTCGCCATAGCACTCTACTCCTCCACTTTCTACAGGACCTTCGGTTTCTCTATATCCATCTGACCATTTTCCTCTGTCATTTCCCGGTCATCCTTATTTATCCTGTCACTAATCCGGACAGCTACATTTTTCTTATATGTGCCCATCTTTCCCGTAAACCAGGGCCGTTTCCCAATGAACAGCTTCACATCACCGTTCCGCGGTTTATTCAAATCAATCACATCGCCCGGACGCAAATGATAAATGTCCTTCAAATCCAGCTCTACCGTAGCCAGCTGTCCTGTGATCTGCAGCTGCGACATGCGCAAATGCTCCATAATTGTTTCCTGGTTATCCTCAAATGCAAAACCGCGTCCTATATTCCTGTGGCTATCCATCAGACGGAAGATCATTTCCAACAGTGTTCCCGGAAGACATATCTGGATCGTTTCTGTCCCCAATCCTGCCATATCCGCATTTAAAGTGATAAGAGCTACTGCTTCGTCTAAACCGATATCCTGCAGAAGACTCGGATTCTGCGCTATCCTTTGAACCTGAAACTCAATATTTACATAATTTGCAAATCCATCTTTCAGTGCCTGTATCATATAGTCTACAATCCGCCCATATAATGCAAGCTCTACATCAGAATAGCGGTAATCCTCTTCCACATGTACTGCTTCATCCCCGCCGCCCAGCATATGGGTAACCAGCGTGATAACCAATCCCGGTGTGACATACATCATCAAAGGAACCTTTGCCTTGTTTTTTTCTTGTGTATAGGCATCTGCCAGCGTAATGCTGTCATTTTCACTGAGTTTACCTACAAACTCATAATAGCGCCCCTCCTGAACATCCTTAACCGTAATTTCCGTGCTCACACGAAAAATGCCATTAAGCTGAGATGTAATAACCCTGGCATAATTCTCAAACGCACTGGTGAGGATTTTCATCTTGTCCTTTGTAAATTTCCTGGGACTGTAAAAATCATATTTACTGTATTTTGTCTTTTCTCTCTGTCCGCTATTTCCGGATTCCTGTTTTGCTGCCTTCTGAACCTGCATGGTGCGCAACAGCTCATTAATCTGATCCTGTGATACCGTATCTGCCATTGTACAGCCTCCTTTTTCTTTCCATGCAGCAGAGCCATGTTCCTGCCGCCCTGTTCTGGCAGCTTACTGTGCTGCCGGCTCCTGCGCCCCACTTCCCTCAACGTCTTGAGGCATCATCCCGTCCTCCGGCCCGGACTCTGTAGATTTGAATCCATCCGTTGAAACAGTCCTGTCCGCATTAACCCCGCTGGTATATTCTTCATAATATTGATTTAGAGATTTGATGTCGGCCCCCTCGTCAATCATCAGTATCTCAACCCTTCGATTTTTCGCCCGCCCTTCAAATGTCTCAAAGGTATCAACTGGACGGAACTGCCCGAATCCGGTACTTATCATCTTTTCCGGCTGAATAACATTACTTTCCTGAATATAAATCGTAACCTCTGCCGCCCTCATAGACGACAGCATACGGTCTGTACGAGGCGTATTCGGTCTCTCCGGATCTCCTTGGGAGGTGTGTCCCATAATATTAATCTGAGATATCTTATCTTTCAGCGGCGCAATCGCCTGACAGAACACATCCAGAGTCTGTCCGCCCTGTTCTGTAAGCTCTGAACTGTCTCCTTCAAAAAAAGTCTTGTCTTCAAACGCAATGAAAGTATAGTCCTCACCTCTGGACAACGTGACACCTTCAATTCCCATGGAATTAAACTGCTCTGCCAAAACCAGATACAAGGTTTCCATCTCGTCATCTACCAGCTCTTCCATTTCTATGTTCCCGTTCACGTCATAGGTTCCTTCATCTATCGGCTGGTTAATCGCTATTTCCTGTTTGTCAGAGGAGCTTGGATAAATACTTTTTACAAATATTTCCCATTTCTGCTGATCCAGGCTGGACATTGCATAAAGCATAACGAAAAAAGTCAGAAGCAAGGTAACCATATCTCCGTATGTATCCATCCAGTTGGCGCCACCGCCGCCTGAGCTCTTTCTTCTCTTCATTGCTTATTCCTCCCCACCGGCTGCAGCGCTTCCGGCAGAAGCGCCTGCTTTTGCAAGCAGCTTCTTCTGCTGAGACTGCTTCAGGGTAGCAAGCAGATGTTCGCGCAGAAATTTCGGGTTCTCTCCTGCCTGAATAGCCAGGACTCCTTCGATAACCAGCGAGCAGTATAACTCTTCTTCCTGATGGCGTATCCGAAGCTTGCTGGCTATCGGGTTAAAAATCAGGTTCGCCAAAAGACATCCATAAAAGGTGGTAATCAACGCCACGCTCATGTCCTCGCCCAAGCTGCTCGAACCGCCGCCGCCATCCATGTTCAGTCCCTTCAGCATGTTAATCAGACCAATCAACGTACCAATCATACCAAACGCAGGCGCTGCCGCGGATGCTTTCTCATACATTCCCGCCACTTCATCATGGCGTGCCGCCAGGCTGTCAATCTCCAGCTCCATCATATGGCGTATCTTATCCGCATCTGTAGCGTCTACCAGCATCAGCACACCCTGCTTCAAAAATGGGTCTTTAATCTGTTCCGCCTGTTCCTCTAAAGCCAGAAGCCCGTTCTGCCTTGCAGTGGTAGCCAAATCCACCATTTGATCTACCAGCTTCGGGATGCTGTACTTCTTTTCTCGTGTAGTAACCAGAATGTGCTTTGGGATTCCAAGCAGCATTCGCAGGGGATAACTCGCGATAACTCCGGCCATTGTACCGCCCAGTACGATGATAATACTTCCTGTCTCAAAGAAGTTTCCCAACTTACTCGTACCGATACCAAAAACCATCAATGCAAACCCTGCAATCATACCGATCAGCGTTGTTATATCCATTACTATTTGCCTCCTATGTAAAAAATATTCTTAAATGTTATTTACATTTGTTTTCATAATATAGACAGCCTTTCAAGAATGACTGTATCTGCTGATTGATGGAATCTACCGAATCCCTTACTACATAATAATCTCCATTCATCAGCCTGATTTTTGTCTCGGGAATGCATTCAATCAACTCTATCTGTAAATAATTCAGATAAAGAACCTCGCCGTTTAAACGAACTACACGGATCATAGCTGTTTCTCCCCTGCTTTTACCTTTCTGAATCCGAGATGCCCTAAAGCACCTCGGATTTCACTTATTTTTCATTATACTATTTTTTTGAATTCAACACAAGCCTTATCGTTTCATATTTACAAGCTCATTCAAAATTTCGTCACTAACAGTAATGATTTTTGAATTTGCCTGGAAACCTCTCTGAGTAGTAATCATCTGCACGAACTCATTCGCCATATCTACGTTGGAACCCTCCACGTATCCTCCCATAAGCATTGGGGTCGAACCGCCCGGTACTGTAGCGCTTGCTTCACCAGTGTTGTCGTTCTCCTTCGCGTTAAAAGTATTGTTTCCTCCCTTGCTGAGACCCTCCGGGTTCTGGAAAGAAGCGATTGCTATCTTACCGATGCTGACTACCTTACCATCCTGCGCCGGATCGTCTGACTGTACTTTTACGGTAATCTCGCCTGCATCATTGATCGTTGTGCTGGTAACAATCATTTCCTGTGCAGCTCCACTGTTATCAATATTGACTTTTGGAGCATTTGGATCCGTAAAATCTATAGAAGACGGTACACGCAGAGGAACTAACTTACCCTTAGGTACTGTAATTGTCTCATCCCTCATAATCGGCTTTCCGTCTGCGTCCACACCGTCCTGTACCTGTACTGTACATGTCTGGTCTGCAGATGTCGTTCCGGTACCGCCGTCGCTGAAGGTTTTTCCATTGTCCATGCTTACAAAGCCATACACAAAGTTGTTCTGGGAATCCACTACATATCCGTCGCTGTTCAGCTTGAACTGTCCCACGCGGGTATAAGCAAAATCTTCTGTTTTCATAGCAGCCGCATCTACACCGTCCGGCTTAATCTGTGGCAGTGTGATAAAAAATCCCATACCACAAATATGTGCGTCAAATTTACCTGTATAGGTAGGCGTACTCTCTGTCATATCCATACTGATAGACCCCATCAGAGAACCATATCCGTACTGAGCCGCATTTGCACCACCCATAGTCTGTCCCGGCTGCGTACTTCCTGCCGTGGACTGGGTAGACGTCTGATACATAGCCTCCTGGAAATTGTAACTCTGGGTCTTGTAACCTGCTGTATTACAGTTTGCCAGGTTATTTCCGATTACGTCAAGTTTATTCTGATGGGCACGAAGACCTGCCACTGCTGAATCCATTGCTCTTAACATTTTCTTTTCAATCCTTTCCGCCGTCCGCTCTGCCTGCGCTTCAGGCTGGCAGATAAGCACCCTTACGGTCCTGCTACATCAAGACGGCACTATCAATATTTGTAAATACTCTCTGTTTCATATCTTCCTGGGACATGGTGGTCACCACCACATTATTGGGGACATTTACAATGAATACGCCTTTCGCTCCGATAACAGCCAGTTCCCTGGCTCCTTTCTTCCTTGCGCCTTCCACTGCATTCTCCAAATCATTCATAAGACGGCTGTCCATGTCAATCCCCCGCTCTTCCAAACGCTTTGCGGCATGCTTGGAAAAATTCAGGCTCTCCCCGGCCCGCTCCTGAAGCATTGTCTGAAAATCAAGCCCGGTTCCTTTTTTCGCCTGCTGTGCCGTTCTGGCAGGCTGAGCGGAAATATCGGTCTGGACGATTCCCAGGTTTCCTAACCGATTCATGTCCATAGTTCCTTCCTTTCCAGCCATCCGCTTTTAATAACTGCTCCCTCTCAAACGCTAAACTTTCTCAGTGCCGGTATCATCTTTGTTGCCGCTGTCCTCTTCGTCATCTTTACCGTCTGTATCAGGCTCTTTATACGGATCATCTAATTTCCCTACTCCTAATATATAAGACATAGAATAATCTTTTGGATCATTCTCCAGCCGGATAGTAGGCATCCCGCTTGTAAAGTCTACAGATACTACCTTGCCATATTTTACCCCTACCGGAGTCTCGCGTCCTGCCGCATCTTTCTCTGTGACTGCTACGGTTATTTCCTGCCCAATCATGCTTGCCGCATAGGTCTGCGTAGAAACTGCGGTAGAATTATCTATCGCCTCCGTCATGGTAGTCATGGCCTGCATCATTCCCATCTGAACCATCTGCGCCATCATATCGCCGCTGTCCATAGGATTTGTCATATCCTGATTCTGGAGCTGGACTGCCATGAGCTGAAAATAATCTGACATGCTCAGGGTATTCTTATCCGTCATTGCCGCTGTAAATGTACTGCCTGCATACGGATTACTTGCCACTCCAACTGATGATAAGTCTGCCATTGTATTCCCCTTTCTGTTCGTATGTTAAATTAATCCCAGCCGAAGCTGCTGCATAAAGGAATCTGTTTCCTTGTTTTCTTTTCTCTGTTCTTGCTGCTGCCTCTCCCTGCCGCTTTCCTGGTTCTGCTCATAGTAAGCTCCCTCTTCACTCGGCTGGTATGGCTGTACAACGGTTTCCTGCCCTGTGCGCTCCTCCAGAATTGCTGCAATTTCTCCGCTTCTCTGACTTAAGAGCTCCAGTGTCCTGGTGTTTGTTGCCATAATAGACACAACTGCTTTTCCTGCTTCATAGGTCATGCGTATCGTAAGCTTTCCCAGTGATGCCGGTTCCAGCTCCAGGGTTAGCGTCCCGTTATCCGCAGGCATCCGCGCTGCCATCGTTTTAGCGATATCCGGTGCCAGAGTATTTTCTGTCGTCTTTACCGGAACAGAAATGTCTTTCACTGCCGCAGTTTCAGCTTGTGCTTCCTGCCGGATATCATTTCCTGACGCCTGTACTGCTGTCTCTGCCTGGAACATTCCCTCTTCGTGGGGACGATTTCCAGCCTCTTTTACAACATTCGCTTCTGCTCTTCCTGAAACTGTCTCTGCTTTTGCAGCAGGCATATCTATCTGCTCATGTACGGAAACTGTTTGAACATTTCCTTCTACAGACTGCATTGGCATATTTTCCGCCGGCTTTTCTTCTGCCTGGCTTACAAATACTCCTTCCACACCATACACGCCCGCAGCGCCGTCATCCTCAACTGCTGCGACTTCCTCCGGCAACTCGAGAAGCTCTGTCTCATTCAGCAGATAAGCTGCTCCCAGCATCTGTGCCGTCAATACCTCTTCGGCGCCTGTTTCCTGGGTTTCTGATACACTTTCCGCTTTCTTATCCCCTGTTTGCTGAGACTCTGTTTTCTCTGTCTGCGCTGCCTTGCTGTCTCCTGCTTCTTTTGTGTCTTGTTTTCCTTCTGACTGAACCGTATCTTTCTTATTTTCTGTTTCATCCACGGCGTTCTGCCTTTCCTGGAGAAGTCTCTCAAAAATGCCCTCCACGCCTGCTGAAGCACTCTCCTTGCTGCCTGCCTTATTTGTACTCTCGGTGCCCTGCATGCGGTTAAAGGACTGCACTCTTTCGGTCCCTGTCATCTTTTTCCCTCCTTTCTTTATATTATATGTATATAATCAACAGGTTGCCCTGAGATTACCTATGTTTCACCAAGCCCCCGTATGACAAACTCTTCAATAAAAGATTCTTCCTCTTTTGCGGCGGCCTTGTTGTATTCCTCAACTTTCTTTTCTTTCAGCTTTTCAAATTTAGAAGTATCTGTCTTTGCCTCAATAACCTCTTCTTTTTTTTTCTGCTCTTTTATCTGCAGCTCTTTCAGCTTTTCTTTCTCGGTGTCAATGCATTCCTCCATACGGGAAATACATATGTCAAACATTTTGAAATCTTCTATAGAAGCGCCTGTTGATTTTTTCTTATCAAAGTCTGAACCATATTCTGCCAGTCTCTGATTCAGCTGATTAATCTCCTCTTGCTTCCGGTTTACACTCTGGAGAATTGCCGCGTGCTGCACCTTTAGGTCATCTAGCACCTGGCTCTTATATCTCAGTACCGTTTCCAGACGATATTGAAATTTCTTCATGCTTTCCTCTTTCTGACGCACTTGCTGCGTCATCCTGGTAGATTTGGAAGGTTAGTTCCAAACTTTTCTCTTTCTCACGCATTTACTGCATCATCTATCCTACAATACGCTCCATTAACTGTACGATTTCATCATAAGAGAATTTTTCTTCTATCCCCTGCATTAGAAAAGCGTTGATTCTGTTGATTTTTGATACCGCCTCATCTAATGCGGCGTTTGTTCCTTTTTTATAAGCGCCAATCGCGATAAGGTCTGCATTTTTCTGATAAAGACTCAACATATTCCGAAACTTTGACGCTGTATCGTGATGTCCCCGTGATACAATTTCAACCATAAGACGAGATATACTCGCTCCAATGTCTATGGCCGGAAAATGATTCTCATTTGCCAGCTGACGGCTCAGCACAATATGCCCGTCCAGAATACCCCTGACAGTATCGGCAATCGGCTCGTTTGTATCATCACCCTCTACCAAAACTGTGTAAACTCCGGTAATAGAACCTTTGCCAAAATTACCGCTTCGCTCTAAAAGTTTCGGAAACTCTGCATAAATTGAGGGAGTATATCCCCTTGCAATAGGCGGTTCCCCAATCGCAAGCCCAATCTCCCTCTGTGCCATGGCATATCGTGTCAGAGAATCCATCATCAAAAGCACATCATACCCCTGGTCTTTGAAATACTCTGCGATTGTAGTCGCCACTAAAGGACATTTCATCCGAAGCATGGCGGGCTGGTCGGATGTCGCCACCACCAGTACGGAACGGCGCATTCCCTCTTCACCCAAATCCTTTTGCATAAATTCCAAAACCTCACGGCCTCGCTCCCCTACCAGGGCAATCACATTAATATCTGTCTTGACATTCCTTGCAATCATGCCCATCAAGGTACTTTTTCCAACGCCCGAGCCTGCGAAAATTCCTATTCTCTGTCCTTTTCCAATTGTATTCAGGCCATCAATGGCCTTAATGCCAAACTCCAGCCGCTCTCTAATGGGCGGTCTGGTCAGCGGATTTGTATAGTTACTATTAACTGTATAATATTTGAACGCCTCAAACTTTCCCTTATCATCTATTGGCTCGCCTAAGGCATTGATAATCCTGCCTTTCAGAAAGTCTCCTACAGGAACCCTCAGCTTATGCTTTGTATTCCGCACAAAACTCCCTGATGTGATGCCGCCCATATCTTCATATGTCATGAGCTGGATTCTGTCACCTTTAAATCCTACAACTTCAGCAGGTATCTGTCGGTTCTGCTCTTCATTGTATATCATTACAATGTCACCAATGCTTGACTTTCCTCCTGAAGCTTCCATAGACATTCCCACTACATTTTCAATCTTTCCAATGTGGCTCACTGTCTCAGCTTTCATGACCTGCTGTGTTACTTTTTCAAACATACCCGGCTAAACCCTCACATTTCCCAAGATATCTTTCAAATTTTCCATCTGGGTATTTACACTTACATCAATGATTTCATCCGGCATTTCTATGATACAATTGCCCGGCTCCTCCTGCTCCATCACAACAAACTTAATATTGTTCGATAAATGCATGAGTTCCTGAACCATATTTGCATCCGCTTCTATCATCATATCATAATCATATTTACCCATGTAAATTTTTACCCATTCTTTTTTCTTGAGTTTTTCCGTAGCGGCAACAATCATCCGTTTAATAACTTCACCGCTAGATTTCAAGCTGATATGCATAACTTTTTCTGCAATTGCAATAGAACAGTCTTTCAACTCCTCAAGATATTTTTCCAGGACTGTCTCTTTCGCCCGGCTTACATCCTTCAGGGCTGTTTCCATTTCCCTGTGAAACTTGGAAGTTTCTGCATCCATCTCGGCTTTATAGTCAGAATAAGCCCTGCTTTGTCCTTCACGGAATCCAATCTCATAACCTTCTTCCTGACCGCGGCGCAGAGCTTCTTCTTTCATTCTCTCTGCCTCAGCCCGGGCTTCCTGCAGGATTGCCTCTGCCTCTTCCTGTACCTCTGCCAGATAACGCTCTTTTTCTTTTTCCTTCAGGTCTTCCTGCTCTTCTTCACATTCTTCTTCGGGAAGCGCTTCTTCTGCAGAAGTGTTCAGGTAAAAATCCGGAAAAACCGGACTTTTACCTTTTCCATTTGTATCTGCCGCCATAGAAGGAAGTTCAAACGATTTTACTCCCACGGACTGTGAAACAATCCCTGCTTTTATGATACGGCTAGACGAGAATGTCATCGTCACTGCCTCCCTTCTTGATAATTACCTCTCCCTGTTCTTCGAGATCCCTGATAAGCGTGACGATACGCTGCTGCGCTTCCTCTACTTCTTTCAATCTTACATTTGTAGTAATCTCCAAATCCTCACGGACGCTGTCAGCCATACGTTTGGACATGTTTTCGAAGAAAATATCCTTCATCTCATCAGATGCAGTCTTAAGCGCATACACCACATCTTTAACATCACAATCTCTAATAAACCGCTGAACAGAACGGCTGTCCATTCCAAGAATATCCTCAAATACAAACATTTTGTCGCGGATACTCTTTGCAAGATTCGGATTCCGTTTATCCAGCTCTTCAAAAATCCTCCGCTCATTACCGCGGTCTACATGGTTCATCACATCAGCCACATAATCCACACCACCCAGATTTGTGTTATCCGTGCTCGTGGTGATAGCTGAAAACTTACGGCGCATTTCTTCTTCTACAATCGCAATGGCCTCAGGCGAAACTCTATCCATTCCGGCCACGTTTTCTAATGCCGCAATCCTTTTGCTCTCTGGAAGCTGCTCCAAAATCTTTGCCGCCTGATCTGGATCCATATAAGAAATAATCAGGGCGATTACCTGCGAACGCTCATTCTGCAGCAGTGACAATACAGCTTTCGGATCCCCTTTCATAAAGAAGCTGAACGGCCTGGACTGAAGTGTTCTGGATACTTTATCCAGAAGCCCTGCGGCAGCAGTACTTCCAAAAGCTTTTTCCAGTACGTCACGGGCATATTCCATACCGCCATCTGTCATCATCTTATGCGCAAGGCAGAACTTATAAAACTCATCCAGTGTATCCTCTACCTGTTTATTGTCTGCCTTTCCCATGCCTGCCACTGCATAGGTAAGTTCTTCTATTTCCTGTTCACTCAGATACTTATAAATCTGAGACGCCCTGTCTGATCCAAGGGAGACAACTACGAGGGCGGCTTTCTCTCTACTGCTCAAGCTTTTTACATCTTCTGCAAATTCATTTAATTCTGCCTGCTTGTCCATAGTCATCACCCCTCATCATTCATCATTTTCTTTCAGCCAGCTCTGGAGAAGCTTCGCTGCAATCTGCGGGTTGCGCTCCACAAATTCATTCACATTCTCTTTCAGTTTCAGCCCGCGGCGCATACTCATGTTAAAGTTTGCTTCTTCGTCGGCAAAACCATCATCAAAATCATCCATACCTGCCCCGCCTGCCACACTTTCACCGGGACGAACCGGGAAATCATCATTTTCATTACTGAGAACTGAAACCGGAAGATCGTCTTCTGTCATATCTTCTAATCCTTCTGCCTTGTGCTTTCTCTTTCCTCTGCGAAGCAGCAGGAAAAGTACAAGAAGAAGCAGTACTGCCAATGCCACCGCGCCTGCTATGATAATCGGAAGCCAATTCATTCCCTCGCCCGGTTCATCCGGCTCGTCTGTAGAAGAATCGCCCGACTCTGCGGTTCCGTCTGCCCCATTGATCGGCACGCGTATAATTGATACTTTCTGGTCTGCATCCTCCTGGGAAATCCCGGCGGAATTTGCTATCAAATCAATCAAATCATTTTCTGATACCCTGGTATCATCCGTATCAATCACAACGCCTACGGTAAGATTCTCCAGATATCCCGGATCCACCTGTTTCTGTTCTTTCAAAACATCATACAGCCATTCCCTTGACGCACTTCCGTCTGAATATCCATTATTATCCCCGTCGTCATCGTCATCGTTTGTATATCTGGGGGTATCTGCATTTGCGTCTGTACCAACGATTCCCCCATTGCCCTGTGAACCAATCAACGACTGCTCGCCCTGCAGATCCTCCCGCTGAAGCAGTCCGGTTTTATCATCTTCATCATTTTTTTCAGGAACCTTATACTGTGTGTATTCCTGAAGCACCCTTTCTACATTCAGGGTTCCTTTTACTGATACAGCTACATTCTCCTGCCCATAAAGCCTTCCGAGAACACGACGGATGTTCGTTGCAATATTGTTCTCAATCATGCTTTCCAAAGCTGTCCGATTCTGCGAAGTTCCAACATCCGTATCAGAACTTCCTGCTCCTACCTCAAGCATCGTGTTTGCATCAAAGACAGAAACATTCGTAAATGTCATTCCCTGGACAGACCTTGCCACCAGATTTTTAACAGCCGACGCTTTTTTCTCCGACAGCTCGGACTCACCGTTCATGGTTATCACCACAGAAGCCGATGCTTCTGCCGCTGACGTATCCTCTATCGCGTATCTCTGCGTCGTGCCCGGCGAAATTGTCACCTTCGCATCTGTAACGCCTTCAAACAGACGAATAGTCGCCCCCAGGCGATCCTGCAGCTCATACAATGTATATTGCTCTTTATCTGACTCCGTAGTCATAATCCCCGTGTTCTCACGACGCATGTCATATGTAAAGCCGCTTTTCGGATATCCCTTGCTGAGCAAATCTACACGAAGCTGGTTCTCCTGGGACTGAGGTACTTTAATCGTACCGCTCTGGGCATCATAACGGTAATCCACGCCCGATTCGTTCAGAAGCCCCGCTACTTCCTGAGCCTCCTCCTGATTCATTCCGGTAAACAGGGTACTGTAATCTGTATTCTTAGTCAGGTTCAGCAATATTACAGCAGCCACAACAATAACCAGCATGCCGGCCGTAAGCCCTATTACCAATTTCCTTGTTTTCTCTGATAATTTTTGCCAATTTTCTTTTAGATTCTGCACATCCGTTACCAACCTTTAACTAATTTCGCTCATTACAGACTTATCTTCATAAGTTCATTATAAGTTTCTACCGCTTTATTCCGAAGCGATATCAAGACATCCAAACTGAGTGCAGCTTTCGCTTCTGCTATTGGAAGCGTATGCGCATCATCTAACTGCCCTGTTGACAGCAAATACTTCTTTCTTTCCACATCAAGCTCCGTTTCCTTTACCTGGTCTATTGCATTCTTGAAAATATCCGAAAATGAGGATATGCCGCTGCTTTCTGATAATGCTTCAGCTGTTCCCGCTGTTCCGAGAGTCTTCCCAATGCCCTCAAGTGACCCCCACATATTCATAGGGTTAATAAAAGATGTCCCTTCCATTTTAGATGTCCTCCTGTATTTTTATAATAGTGTTGTTATGATTCACCAAACGGCATCCGCCACTTAAAACGGCTTAGCCGCCGCCTGCAGCCGGCTGATATCATTATTAATAGAGTTAAGCATATACTGATATTCAAGCGCCGTCCGCACTAAATCTACCTGCTCTTGATCCATATCCACGTTATTATCGTCAAGCCGCGTGGACTCGTTATATGTAGTATACAAACGCGGGCGGGATGAATCAATCGCATCTGCCATCATATTTCGCCTCTCCCACTTATTCCCTCCGGACAAATCAGCCTTCGACAGCTTCGACGCCAGCTCTTCCTCAAAAGTCACAAACTGCGACTTAAACCCCGGAGTATCATTATTTGCAATATTGTTTAATGTAACCGTCTGCCTTGTCCAAAGATTATCAAGCACTCTCTCTGTCAAGGCAATTCCATTTCCATAGATTCCTGCCATATCAATCTCCATTCCGCCGCCGGCACCAGCGGCATAAATTATCATTTTTTCTTATAAATATAAATAAAAAGCTTATACACGAAAATCGTTGGGTAAAACCTTTTTAAAAAATTAACCCAACTGCTCTAGTTAATTTTAGCCTTCCTTGATGCTTTTGTCAACACTATTTTCCCTTTCCAAATCATACCAATTTACTTTTCACCCTCTCTTAATATCTTTGTGAGCACTGTGTAAAACAGCCGTAACATTTTCGCAAAAAACGTTACGGCTGTTAAGTGAAACAATGTAATCTTTATTAGTTATTATCTACTATTTAAACTATCGCCTGCTAATCCATTTAGCCTCAACCACGACTTGCATAATACTCATCAAAAAGTTTGCTTACCGCTGAATGTGTCTCATCACAGATCGATGGCAGAGAACCTCCCCACGCTGCTCCGGCTTGCTTAAACCCTTTCTCAACAGCAGCCTGCATCTCCTTCATTTTTTCAACGTCATCTCCGGCTACCGCCGCAGCAAAATCAAAAATTCTCTGAGATGTCTGAGAAACGCCCCAGAAACCGTTTTCTGAAATAGCTTCCTGCGCCTCTGCTTTCGTCTGCGCGTCAACAGTAAAATTGCCGCTGGCAATCGTCCTCCAGAAATCTCCGCCCTGTGCCATAGAAGCTGATATTCCCTGTTTCTGGAACATCTGAGTCATCATATTCGTAAAGCGGCTCATCTGGTTTGCCAAATCTTCTTTCAGGCTATTTACTAAAGACGCCCTCTCAGAAGCGCTCATTTTTGTTACATTTGCGTCACGGCTAAATTCCACTTTGTCTGTATCCGGCTCTGTCTTACCCTTAGAAGCCCCTGCCGTATTTTCCTTCTGTGCGGTGCCCTGAACTGCTGCAATTTCTTTGTCTGCTGAAACTGCCTGCATTGTCTGTGTATACTGGCGAACTGCCATATCCTGATTAACCTGCATATATCTGCTCCCTTCTGCCGTCATGCGGCATATAATATTTTTCTGGCTGCCTATGGAATATATCGGCATTCTCTCTGAAAAAATAAAGGGTACATTCATAAATAATATAAAAATCTGCTGTCATTCAGCATAAGTCCAAGCTGTGTTGAAATCTACTGCCCGTCCAATTCCCGGATACACGAAATCGTCCTCTCATAATCCTCTCTGACCCGGTCAAGCATCGGTTCTATATCGCTGCCATACTCTGTCTGTTCCTTCAGCCTGTCCGACAGGACTGCTGCAGACTTATAAAGCGGTGTAAGCGATAGATTCTGGCAGACGCCTTTCAGCGTATGGGCAGCCCGGAACGCTTCAGCCATATCTCCGCTTTCCAGGGAACTGCACAGCAAATCATAGCTTTTATCATTCATCACCTTAAGCAGGAATTTCTGAATTCTCTCATCCTTTCTCAATCTCGCAAATACATCCTCATAGTCCGCCCCCATAGCATCATAACACTCTTTTACTGTCATTTAAATACCTTCCTTTCTTTCATAAATAGCCTTACCGCACTCCCTTTATCTGGCTTCCCCTCCGGTATCCGCCATCTCCGCTTTATAAAAACAGTATCTTCCGCGCCCGCTTCTTTTTGCCTCGTACATCGCTTCATCCGCCATATGGAACAATACGCTGTAATCGCCTCCGCATTCCTCGGCGCATGCAATCCCCATGCTCACACTGACACGAAACTCTTTATACTGTCCGCACAGCAAATCAAAAATACGTTTCACCAAAGGTTCTGCCTGCTCTTTGTACGGCATAAAAAGCAGAAATTCATCTCCTCCCATACGCGCCGCAATATCAGAAGCACGCGTACTTTTTTTAATTGTTTCTGCTACATATTTCAGTACCTCATCTCCAAACAAATGCCCATACTGGTCGTTCGCCTGTTTAAACTTATCTAAATCAAACAACAAAAGGATATATTTTTGCTGTTCATCCTGATTAAGTATGTCGGAAATTTTCTCCTTTGCCGCCTTGTGGTTCAAAAGCCCTGTAAGCGAGTCATGGGCTGCCATCCGCTCAAGGTTGGTCATCTTTTCCATGTTGTCATGGATATCTACAATTTTGCCGATTGCTCCCATATACTCAGGTGTTTCCCCATCATCCCACATAGAACGGGCGATGACCCTGCTCCAACGCTCATGTCCATTGATATTCAACAGATATTTCTTCTCAACTACCGGTTTCTCCGGCGTAGTATTCACCAAAAGCCTCAGCAGCTCCTCGAAGTCACTTCCGTCAAATACTTTTTGCCCAAACGCTTCCTCTCTCGGATTCAGCACGGTTTCCGGCATATCAAGATAACGCGCCCCCCACTCGGAAAGAATCAGCATTTCCGGCATAGCCGTATACTCAAACTGTATTTCATGGGAAAGCTCTGCATAAAACTGATATTTGGTTCTCTCATGTTCCAGCAGCCGCAATGTGCGCTCAGATACCTCCAGTTCTCCCTTCTCCATCATCATTTCCACTGTACCGAGAATCTCAGTCTGTGAACTTCCCTGAGAGAGCACAGACAACTCTTTTTCTAATGTATCCGAAATATCTTTCAGGCATTCCATCAGTATCGGATTAAATATGCCGCATTCCCCATTCAAAATCATCTCCACGGCTTTCTCATGACTGTAGGCGTCCTTATATACCCGTTTACTGGTAAGCGCATCATACACATCTGCCAGCGCTACCACTTGAGCCACGATGGGAATCTCTTCTCCCTTCAGGCCGTCCGGATATCCTTTTCCGTCATATCGTTCATGATGCCAGCGGCAAATCTGATACCCAAGCTGAATCAACGGTTCATTTTTCCGCATAGGAATATCCTCTAACAGCCTGGCTCCCTCCATCGAGTGGGTACGCATAATAGCAAACTCCTCGTCCGTAAACCTTCCCGGTTTATTCAGTACTTCTTCCGGAATGACAATTTTCCCAATATCATGCAGTGCGGAAGCATTACAGATCAGCGGAATATCTTTCCGTGAAATATCATATTTATCCGTTTTCTCCAACAGCGCTTTCAAAAACAACTCTGTCAGCGTACAGATATGCAATACATGAAGCCCGCTCTCCCCGTTTCTGAATTCCACGATATTTGACAAAATCTCTATCATCAGCTGATTGCCGTTTTCCTTCTCCATCATCTGGTCTGCCACCATATGGGAAAGCTCCTTCTGTTTGGCAAAAAGCATGATCGTATTAATCACACGGCGGCGTACTGTACGCTCGTCAAACGGACGGCTGATATAATCCTGCACGCCTAAATCATAAGCCCTGTCGACATATGCCGGAACTGTTTCCGCTGATATCATGATTACCGGAATGCTTTTTATCCAGCCATTTTTGTTCATGGCCACCAGCGTCTCAAATCCATCCATAACAGGCATCACAATATCCAGCAGCATTACCGAAATCTCATGCTCATGGCTCTGCAGAATTGCTGATGCCTCCATCCCATTTTCCGCTTCCAAAATTTCATATTCACCAGACAACATATCCGAAAGAAGCGAACGGTTAATTTCCGAGTCATCCACTATCAATATTTTATTTCTTATTTGTCCATTCTCTTTTTTATTCATTGAACCATCTTCCTACCCTGTTATTTAAAATAGCTCTGAAGGTGATGCATCAGCTTATTCACATCAATCGGCTTTGCAATATGCTCATTCATGCCACATTCCAAACATCTCTGAATATCCTCTGAAAATGCATCTGCAGTCATCGCGATAATCGGCAGCCCTGCATCCGCACGTTCCAAAGCCCGGATTGCTTTTGCCGCATCATACCCGCTCATCACCGGCATGCGGATGTCCATCAGAACCAGGTCATAATACCCGACCCCGGACTCCTTGAACTTCTCTACACAGATCCGGCCGTTCTCTGCCCACTCTACCTCGAAGCCTACATCTGTAAGGATTTCTTCTGCAATCTCCCAGTTCAAATCATTATCCTCTGCCAGCAGGATACGTTTTCCGATAAAATTCTGCTCTTCCTCAATCTGTTCCTCCGGTTCTGATGAGCCTTGCAGATAACGGTTCAATCCAAGATACAGATTTGACTTAAACAGTGGCTTTGAGATAAATCCATGTATACCTACCTGCCGGGCTTCTTCTTCAATATCGCTCCAGTCATAAGCAGATATGATCAGGATGGGAAGTTCATCCCCCACAATCTTCCTGATTTCTTTCGCTGTCTGCATACCATCCATACCCGGCATTTTCCAATCCAGCAACACAATATCATAGTCATTATGATTACTATGGTTCTCTCTTACTTTTTTAACAGCCTCATTTCCGCCCAATGCCCATTCCGCATTAATTCCTATTTCAGTCAATGCCTGAACTGCGCTGTTACAGAGGTCTTCATTATTGTCTACTACCAGCATTCTCCAAGGCGGCAGCATCATATCGTCTTCCGCAACAGTAGCTTTCTCCAAATCAAGCATCACATGGAATTCGCTGCCTTTCCCTAACTCGCTGCTTACTTCAATCGTCCCGTCCATCATTTCAACAATATACTTTGTAATCGCCATGCCCAGACCTGTTCCCTCAATCTTCTGAACCTGGCTGGACTCATCACGTGTAAAAGTATCAAAAATCTTTTGCTGAAATTCCTCAGACATCCCGATGCCGCTGTCTTTCACCCGGAAATGACATCTGACATATTTATCTCCTTTCGGCGATTCTTCCTGTGTGAGATAAACATTAATCAGTCCTTCTTCCGGGGTAAACTTCACTGCATTAGACAGTAAATTAATCAGAACCTGATTCAGACGCACACTGTCGCCATACACATTTTCCGTCATGATTTTCTGGATAAAAATATCAAAATGCTGCCGATTGCTTTTAATCTGAGGCTGCACAATATTTACAATACTGTCCATAGTCTCCCTCAGAGAAATCAAATCAAGGCTCAAAGAAAGCTTCCCGCTTTCAATCTTTGACATATCCAGCACATCATTAATCAGCCCCAGCAGATGCTTGCTGGACAAGGTGATTTTCCTCAGACAGTCTTTTACACGTGAGATATCATCAATGTTTGCCACGGCAATCGCCGTCATTCCCACAATTCCGTTCATCGGCGTACGGATGTCATGGCTCATGTTAGACAAAAACTCGCTTTTTGCCTGGTTCGCACGATCCGCCTCTCTCTTAGCCTTCTGCAATTCCCTGAGCTGCTGCTGGGACAGTCTGTAATACAGAGCAAAAACCAGAAGCAAAGCCGCAAGAATACTTCCGCACGCACCCAAAACAACTCCCTGTCGCTGGGTACTCAGCCTGCCGATTGCATCATCCAAAATACCGTATGGCATGACAGACACCATGTACCACTCGGAACTTGGCAATGATGAACAGTATAAATGACGATGCACATCGCCTACCATCGCCAGCGCGGAATAGTCTTCACCTGCCTCCATTGCATCCTGCAGCTCCCGTGCATACTCATCCGGCGTTTTGCCGTTGTATTCCCCAAATACTTCTTTAATACGCGAAAAATAATCCTCTCTGAATGCACTGCCGCTTCTGACCACATAGCTTCCATCTTTACGGATAATATGTGAATACGTCATGGCGCCGTCCCCGCCATCGAGCACCATAGCGTCCGCCATATACTCCATCGGTATCCCTGCCACAATTGCGATGCTGGTTTTCCCATTTTCCATTGGATATGCCGCGTCCACACACAACATAAGCAGCTTTTCACCATTCTCTGTCCACCCGCTGGTTACCCGCTCCTCTTTATTATGTAATACTTCCCGGAACTCTTCCTGATTGATTGGCGTTATCTCCCCGCCATGAATCGGCTCACATTCTCCATTCTCTCCATAAAGCGCCAAATAGCTGAACTCTCTGATGTCTGCACTCTTATTCAGCTCGCTTATCATTTCTTCTCCATAACTGATTGTGTCCGGCGGCGTACGCCTGATGATCCCTTCTATCTGTGCCAGGCGCAAATCAACGATTGCGGCAAATTTTTCCTGAAGCTGTTTACTCATCTCCGACATATAAATCATGCCGATTTCACTGATCGTCTCCCCACTCTTTCCGCTCATGGTAGCACTTATCCAGAAAAACACCCCAACACATAATGCTATCAGACCGACAATACTGGCCAGCAGCAGCTTCTTTGTCTCTTTAAACATTGAACTTTACTCCTTTAGCGTATACTAACCTATCTGCTGCAATCCGCAGAAAAACATCTGCGGATTGCAGTATTACGATAACTAGCTTATCATAGCCCGCCGGGTTATTCAAGCAGGTTTTTTAAAAACTCCAGCGGAATCCACCGTGTCTCCTGATACGTTTCTGCCTGAAGCGCGGGATTCAGCGGAAACTCTTCTTCATCCCCCACCGTTTCTACAGTCAGCGCCGGCTTACGGTATGTTTCTGAATAAAAATTCACAGAATTCCCCCCATCATTCCTGGAGGCATGCTCTTCTTTCCTTTTCCCCAGCGCATAACCGGAAATCTTCTGTAAATGTTTCGCTATACACTTTGCTCTCCGGTTATAACGGTATGGCATAGCGTCTCTATAATAATAGATAATCCTGCCTCTGGAATGAAAATCTATATATCCCACGGATTCCGGAAACTCTCCAAAAGCATGAATTAATGCCCGCGTCTCCTGTTCACTGGCAGACTTTTTCATCCCTTCCCTCGCCTGATAAGACGCACAGGGAAAATTCCTGTTAATATCCACACCTCTTCCGTTCTCTTTCCATTCCGTATGCAAAATCCCTTTTGCCGCAGCAATATTCCCAAACAGAGGATTCCGAATTTCCGAAAAACCTCTCAGCGCTATTTCATATCCATCCGGGTTCATTAGCGGCAGAAAATAAATGCTGTAATCCGTAAGCAGTTCCTGCCATTCATCAAGTCCCGGGTCGCGGTACTCATTTTCACGGATAAGAGCATAATCCTCTGCCATCCGCAGCAGCAGCGCCGGATTTAAGCTCTCCCTGCCGTGAATGGCGCTGCTCACAATCAGGCATTTGCCGGAATCTCCCAGAAGAAGCCCCGGAATCTCCCTTCCGTCGTGGCTCTCCCCGGCACGACGGTAATGCAGATGCCCGGGATGCTCTTTTGCCAGTTCTTTTGAATGCTCCAGGATTTCCCCGCTGGTGTAGATTTTCCCAAATTCTATCAAACGCAGCCCCTCCACATGATATCATTCATAACTTATTTTATCATATGGAAAATCCTGCTTTCCGTGACAACTGTATGCGGCGCTATGTCAAACACATCCTTCGGCACTTCCTCCACAATCTGAAACTCAAATGCCGGGGCAATTGTTGTCAAGCCGGTATGTACGCTTAGAAAACGGTCATAAAACCCTCCGCCGTAACCGCATCGGCGCCGTTCTTTGTCAAAAGCCACCCCTGGCATAATCATCAGCGCATCTTCACAAACGGCTTCCTCTCCGCCCGTCGGTTCGGGAATACCATAATACCCCGGAGCTGTTTCTTCATATGCCTGAATATAGAAAAAGCGCATTTCCTCTCCGAACACTTTCGGCACGGCAATACGTTTCCCCTCTGCCCAGGCGGTTTCCAGGATAGGGCGCATACACACCTCTCCTTTACAATCCATATATGCATAGACGCACCCAGCGGTTTTCCACTGTTCCAGCTCCATGATTCTTTTACATATCATCTGGCTGCGCCGCTCCAGCTCCCCTGCGTCAAGCTGCCTTCGCCTGGCAAAAATCAGTTTTCTAATTTCCTTTTTTTCCATACCGCTCCCCCAGATTGGTGACGCTCCCATCTTTCTCTTTAATATCAATATTATCAAGCTGTGCTTTCAGATTCATCCGCACTGCCTCAATATACTCTCTGCGCAGTTCTGCCTGTTCCTCCTGCTCCGCCCGGGTCAGCCCCTCGGCTTTTGACTTTCTTGCCAGTTCATTAATCCGTTTTAACTTCTTCTCGTCCATCCCGCTCCTCCTATAGTTGTTCCAGGTAATCAATCAAATAAAATTCTTTTTCCGGCCTGCTTATAAAAAGTGTCCCATGATTCCGCCCCTGTATGATTTTATGTATCACATGGAAATCTTCTCCGTTGGCAATCACCATATCCACTCCTGCAGCGCCTGCAAGCTGCGCTGCCTGAAGCTTCGACGCCATGCCGCCGGTTCCCACGCTGCTGCCGGAGCTTTCTTTTCCCATCTCCAGCAAATGCTGGTCCAGTTCCGTAACGATATCAATAAACTCCGCGTGGGGGTTCTGGTTTGGATCATCCGTATAAAGCCCGTCAATATCCGACAAAAGAATCAGCAAATCTGCATCTACCAATGCCGCCACAATAGCCGAAAGCGAATCATTGTCTCCAAAATGAATCTCATAAGTCGCTACTGTATCATTTTCATTTACAATTGGAATCGCCCCCATATGCAAAAGCTCCCGGAATGTATTTAATGCATGATGGCGGCTCAAATTATCCAGCACTGTATTTTTCGTCATAAGAATCTGTGCAGCAAGCTGATTGTATTCCATAAAAAGTTTCTGATAAATCATCATCAGACGCCCCTGCCCTATAGCGGCGCACGCCTGCTTCTCTTCGGTCGTCCCCGGCCGCTCCGCCAGTTTTGCCGCAGCCGCTCCCACAGCAATGGCTCCCGAAGATACCAGAATGACTTCCTTTCCCATATTTCGGATATCACTGATTTCCCTCACCAAAATTTCCAGCTTGGTCAGGTTCAGCGCTCCTGTCTCCTCATGTACCAGTGAGGATGAGCCTACTTTAATCACAATCCTTTGTTTATCTTTTAGTCTTTCTCTTAAATTCATCTTCTATTCCCTTCTAACACACATTTTCCACGCGTCCTATCTTACAACACCAGAATACATCTGTCCAGTTAAATGTCACGCTTTCAAGACAGATGCCTGACGCAAAATCATTTTTGTAAATATTGGTCTGCCGTCATCTGCGGCAATGATGGATAAATGCATTGAAAATGTCGATACTATGACAAAACCATGAAAAAGCTTGGAAGCAAATGTTCAAGTTTACGAAAGATAGCGAAAAACGCGCCAGAAAGGAGAAATCATGAAAAAAAATTATGGCATCAGCATCCTGCTATGCACGGCAATCCTGTGCGCCCTCTATGCCGGCAGCTACCAATCTATGTATGCAGAGGACTCACAGACAGAACATACAGAAGAACTTTCCATAGCTCCTGCAGAAGCGGGGCGCGAAAAAAAATTGTACCAATACTGCCTGAAAGAAAAGGACGGCTGCGTATATGTATATTTTGCAGACGGAAAAACCATCTATGAACCGACCAGTATTTCACTGGCAGAGCTTCCGAAAAACATTCGGAAGAAAATCAAAAAAGGGCTGTACCTCCTGGACGACCGGGAACTCTACAGCTTCCTCGAAAACTACAGCAGCTGAAATCCCCGGCTGTCTGGCCGGATATCCTGTGTACAGTCACAAATACTGCAGATTCGGCTCCAACATCACGCCTTCCCGCACCGGATATCCGAACGCATCACTCATCTTGATGCACCGGCTTACAAAATCATGGGCTTTCACGACAGACTCCATTAGGCTCTTACCTTGTATCATACTCCCTTTCAGGACAGCCGCAAACAAGTCTCCTGTTCCGGGATAGGCGCGCCCTGCCTGGTTTCTCTTCAATACCTTAAGCCCTTCCGCGCCGTACACGGCAATCCCGATTTCCGCCCCTGATATCGGTACGCTTGTAATCACTGTCTGCCTGGCTCCAAGTTCCCCCAGCCTTTCACAAATTCTGCAAATCTTCTCTTCGGTACACCTCTCCTCATAGTTCTCCCCTGCCAGAAAACAGCTTTCCGTATAGTTCGGCGTAATAACGTCACTGTACTTTAAAAGCTTCCGCATGGCTTTTCCATAGGCTTCATCGTAATTCCTGTAATATACACCGTGGTCGGCCATAATCGGATCGACCAGCACATATGCTTCCGGATACTGTCTTAGCAGTATGCGCACCTCCTCCAGCATAGAAATATTACCGAGATATCCGACGAAGATATCATCAAACCTGATTCCGTTCTCCCAGAGATGTTCCGCGCTCCGCCCGACAAAAGCCGGCAATGCACGCATTACCGGCTTTCCATATCCTCCTGTGTGGGCAGACAATACCATTGTCGGCAGTGGGCATGCCTCAATCCCCATGACCGATAATACCGGAAGGATATTCGTCATGGCAGCTTTCCCCACACCGCATAAATCATGGATGACTGCTACACGCGTTACTGGCTTTCTTTTTTCTTTTATCATCTTATAAAATCCTCAGTCTCTGCAGAATGTATACGAGATAATTCCCTTTCGGCATTCCCCGCAGCTCCCGCTCCGTGATGCCCCGCATTTTTACGAGCAGCGCCACATATACAACAGCCCCCACCAGAACTGCAAGCACTGCCGGAAACAGGACGCCGGCAAATAAAGCAAACAATCTGTACGTCCCATAAGCAGCAAGTCCCATAATCCCTGACACCAGAATCGGTATAATAAAGGTACGCCTCAATTCCTGATGATAGCCAATCGCACGGTTAATCGCCCATGCATTTAAAACGCAAATTACAAAAGCAAAGAAAATATTCGCGTATACCACGCTGTATATATTCATTCCGCTGAAATTCAGCATAAGTACAAGCACAATAATATGGAACACCAGGGCAATCGCTGAATGGATCAGGGGTTTCTGCATCTCCCCCAGTCCCTGGAGAATCCCCGTCGTCAGCGTAGATAGTGCATAAAGTACTATCATCAACGCGCCGCTCTGCATGATGCCCGCCGCCAATGCACTGGAATCCCCATACACCAGCTGCATAACCGGTGAAGCCAGCGCTGCCAGCCCCACGGCACAGGGAATCGTAAACACCATTGTATAGCGGATGGAATCACGCACTTTAATCCCCGCTGCCCGGTAATCCTCATCTGTCATAGATGCAGTCAGGCTTGGCACCACTGAAGGCGCCAGACACGATGCGATAGACAGCGGCACATTCATCAACACTTTAAACTCCACAAATATTCCCCAGACCGTACTGTACTCCTTCTCGGAATATCCCTGCCCGGTCATAATTCCCCCGAAAATTCCCTGGTCAATAATCGTACTGATGTTGTAGATTACCGTACTCAGGATAACCGGAAGAATCGTTGCAATCAGTGCCCGGTAAATGACCTGGTCGGATTCCAGCCTTTTCGTGTGATCCCGCCGCATCTGCCGCCGGAAGCTCCTCTGATATGATACATAAATAAACAGCAGGAACAGTAAAGCTACCGTAACGCTTACTACCGTACCCAACGTGCCGCCTGCCGCACCAAACGCAGGTCCCAGCGAATCATTCCCTTTTTCACGCCCCAGTTCCGTGCCATAACCAATCAGCAGCGCCGCGCCTCCCACAGACACTACAGCATTCACAATCTGCTCGATTACCTGTGAGACTGCCGTAGGCACCATAGTTTCGTGCCCCTGGAAGAAACCGCGCAGGACGCCCACTACAGCATAGATGAAAATTGCCGGAGAGAGTACCCGCAAGGCATAGGCAGCCATCTCAAATTTCATAAACTTTGTAATAACCCCGCTCAGCGCCAGGGTAAGCAGGGACATGATTCCGCCGGCCACAAGCCCGAACTTCATCGCACATACAAAAACCTTATGTGCATTCTTCTTCTGTCCCTTATGCAGCCTTTCCGAGACAAGCTTTGACACCGCCAAAGGCAGGCTGAACGAAGAAATCATCAGAATAATCGCATAAATCTCATTCGCTGTAGAATAATATGTGTTGCCCTGATGACCCAGGATGCGCGTCAGCGGAATTCTGTAAATCATGCCGATTACCCGGGCCACAAAGGATGCGATTACCAGGATCGTCCCCTGTACTAAATAGTCTTTATTTTTGCTTCCGTTTCCCAAAACAAACCTCTTTCATTCCCACAAGCAAGGAGCCAGGCAGGCGTGCTTGCACGGATATTGGACTCCGGGCTGTTTCCCCAGGTATTATTCAATGACTATAGCATCCGCATAGGAATCCTGAATAATGCAGACCCAGGTTTTTCCCTGATTCAGCACAATCTCGTCACCGTTTTCGTCATAATATTTCGCCGGAGCATCCCCGCTCTCCCGTCTCCAGGTACATTTTTCATATGTGCCGTTTGTAAAATAATAAGCATCCCCGCCTGATATGGTATCAATATTCAGGTAGCCGTGGTCATCATAATTCTCCCACGGTGAAAGCTGGAAAATAATGTTTGTGTAGGTAAGCTGTTCCCCGGTGAGTTCGTCAATCTGTTCATCCCCGTACTGATAACGGTAATATTTTCCGTCCCTGTATTCAAACCACGGGGAATTGACCTGATATCCCGGTTTAATCGTCGCTGCCTCGCCTCCGTCGAGCGTAACCGTCTCTCCGTCTGCCGCAAACTGATACTTCTGCTGGAAGTCCTCTTCATGCACCCTGCGGTAACCCAGCTTTGTACATGCATTATCCAGAGCTTCGCCGCTGGTATAGCAGTTGTGGGGAGCCGGACGGTCTGAAGTACGGTAGAAAATGTCTTCTCCGGCATATCCGTAAATCTGCCCTGCGCCTTCCTGGTACTCCAGGCCGCTGATATTATTCACATCCTCAGAATTCAAAAGCTCCACTGCATAGACCGCTTGTCCATAGTGGACATAAATCGCATCAAATTCACGCGCGTACATCGGATAATACGTACGGCAGCTTCTTACAGCCCCGATTTTCTCCATGCCTTCCACGTCCTCGAAGATTCCCATAAGACGTGTAATACCGCCTTCTACCGGCGCTTCGTAAACCACTCCTGCCTTCTCAATTCCCGCCTGAGGACATGCATTGATAATATTATTCATCATAACCGCGAACGGACGCCTGTTATGCTGCTCTTCCCCTACAACTTCTCCTGTCAGATAGCTCCTGTCACCGGACAGCGCTTCGCTCTCTGTTTCTTCTACCACCGTCGGTTTAGGCTGTTCAACAGTTTCCGTTACAGGCTGCTGTGTCGCAGGCTCTGTTGCCTCTGTCTCTGCCTTTTTCTTACATCCTCCCAGCGCCACTGCTGCCGCTATAAGTAATATTGCTGCTGTCTGTTTTTTCATTTTTTTCTCCCTTATCTTTGTATACTCATCTGATTTAAAATCTCAGACTGCCTTCTTTCCATATCCTTTGCCTCCCCCGGCTCCATATGGTCATACCCCAGCAAGTGGAGTATGCTGTGAGCCACAAGGAACGCAAATTCCCTAATCACTGAATGTCCATACGCCTCCGCCTGTGCCAGAACCCTGTCCTTAGAGATTACAATATCCCCAAGCACCAGTTCTCCGGTATCAGGGTTAAAACAGTCATCCCCTGTTTCCTCCAGTTCTTCAAAATGCGCAGGTCTTTCGTATTCCCGCATCGGAAACGAAAGCACATCTGTGGGTCTGTCAATCCCCCGGAACTCCCGGTTCAGCCTGTGTATTTCCGTATCTGAGGTGAGAAGCAGGCTTACTTCTGCCTCATATGGGCAGCCCTCGTAGTCCAGCCCGCATGCGATCACCCGTTCCGCCAGTTCCTCTGCATCAAAGGGAAGTGCCAAATCATACTCATCTTCGAAATTTAGCGTCATATTTTTTCCTTCCCGGATGGTGCTCCTGCTGATTCTCTGTCCGCTTTTCATATTCCTCGTAGGCTTTTACGATTTTCTGTACCAGCGGGTGGCGCACCACATCCTTGCTGGTGAGATTGCAGAAAGCCACTTCATCAATCTTCTTCAGCACGCGCACTGCCACATCCAGGCCTGATTTCTGTCCGGATGGCAGATCCTTCTGTGTCAAGTCACCGGTGATGATAACCTTTGAGCCGAATCCGATTCTGGTCAGGAACATCTTCATCTGCGCCGGGGTTGTATTCTGCGCCTCATCCAGAATAATAAATGCATTATCCAGTGTACGCCCGCGCATATAGGCGAGAGGCGCCACCTCAATCAGCCCTTTTTCCATATTCTTCATAAAACTGTCCGGCCCCATAATCTGGTAAAGCGCATCGTAGAGCGGCCTCAGATACGGGTCTACCTTGCTCTGCAGATCTCCGGGCAGGAATCCCAGCTTCTCCCCGGCCTCTATCGCCGGCCTGGTGAGGATAATACGCCCCACTTCGTCGCTTTTAAACGCCTGGATTCCCATCGCCATCGCCAGATATGTTTTTCCTGTTCCTGCCGGTCCGATTCCAAACACTATCATTTTTTCGCGTATGGCGTCTACATACTGTTTCTGTCCCAGCGTCTTGGGTTTGATCGGCTTTCCATTGATGGTATGGCAGATGCAGTCCTTATCAATCTCTACAATCGAAGCTTCTTTATCTTCAAACGAAAGTGACAGGACATAGTCCACATTCTGCGCCTGAATGACATTTCCGCGTCTGGATAATTCTACCAGCTGCGTAAACACACTTTTTGCTTTATTTACCGCTCCTTCATTTCCAATAATCTTCAGTGCACCATCCCGGGCAATCAAGGTCACATTAAGTGTTTTCTCAATCTTCTTGATATGCTCATCGAACTGTCCAAAAACATTTTTTTCATGTTCCGCCGGAACGGATATTCTTATTTCGATGATATTACTCATTCGCCTGAATCCTTTCCTCTGCATCAACGCCCAGCGTGCGTTCCACCCGTTTCCCCGCCCGCCTGGTAATTTCAATTTCCCCACGCGCTGTACAGCTTTTTACGCCTATTTCTATTTTAACATTATTTTGTAATATTTGAACCCCTTTTTCTTGCATTTTCCAAAGAAATTTAGCGAGGGATTCTTTTGCTTTTCTGACAGCTTCTTCTTTTGAATATGTTTTTTCTATCAATTCATATTCTCTGCACTCTATCTTCCCCACCGTCACAGGCAAATAAAAATTTTCCGTAACCCTGAGCTGATGCCCTTCCTTTACTACGTCCGAAGCCTCATAAGATACCGGCCAGCCTGTAAACGCAAAGTTCTTTCCGAACATCGTCAGAAATACTCCTTTTTTCATCCTGCCCGTATATTCCTTTTTTATGTATTTCATGGAGAATGTCTCATTGTAAGAATATGTTGTTTTTACATAAATATCTGCGTCCGCCGCCACATACTGATAGTCAGCTACCTCTCCCGCATCATCCAGGATCTCCACCTGTCCCAGCACCAGCGGCTGCCCCTTTTTTACAGTGTCGCCTGCTTTGACCACAGGCGTACCCGAGCGGGTAATAATCTCCTGCACAACGCCGTCCACATCAGAAATCAAATCACTTGGGCCGTAATCCACCTCTTCTTCAAGCGCTAAATCTGTATTTTCCTTTACATCAATCAGCAGCCGGGTTCCCTGTATTTTCACTGATACCCATATAATGTCGTCAAACGCTTTACGGATATCTGCCGCCAACGCCTTGCAGTCGATCCTGGATTTCCACATCCCATGTGTAATCCTCTGCTCTGTGAGAAAATCAAAGATTACGTCATCTGTCCTTGCCTGGTTCCCCTCTATATGGATATCCCATATAAAGCCAGACAAAAACATCATCAACAGGACGCCAAACAGCACTCCGCAGGGAAGCGCTTTCCGCCCCCGATGTCTGTGCAAAAAAAAGGGAAGTCCATATCTTTCAATGATACGGACTTTTGTACCGCTCTTTTTCACCAGGGGCCTCAGGGTTTTAAACCCACGGATGGACAGATTCATCTCATAAGCGTTGTGCGCTTCCAGGAGATCCCACAGCTCAATCTGATGTTTCGCGCACATATTCAGAAAGCGCTCATAAGAGCTGCCTGTCACCCGTATGCGCACATACCCTTTCGTGTACTGTAATAATTGTTGTACCAAACAGACACCTCCGCTTACAGATAGTTTATCTGCTCGATATGCCCCGTCACCTTCATTTCCTCCCCGGTGTAATAAGAGATAAATAAATTTTTCCCCAGCACTTCCAATCTGCAGTTTTTCGTCTGGAGCATCAGCCGTGAATCTGTGTACTCAATGATTCCGCGGTAATTCTCAATGCACAGCTCCTCCTGCCCTGTCGCAGTCACAAGAACCGCCCCATCGGACAAATCTTTCGGTATCTGCGCGGCAGCGGATATTTTATGGTAAAGGGATTTTGATTTCGAACTCATACACTATCATCGCTTTTTATTACACAATATATGAAGCGGGGCGGGTACATATTCATTCTCCCTGCCTGATAAAAACAAATCCATACCACACGACGGTTCTTCCGTCATAGAAAAAATCCATAGAAAGCTTTTCCGCCGCCGAAGTCACCAGAATCCCATAGCTCTCAATGCACGGAAGCATCCTCTCCGCATGCCTGCAGGGCGCATCCGGCCAGGCGCATGTTTCACAGACAGCGCAGGAATCTGAAGAAAGCGCCAGAACTTCAAGCCCCGCTTCCCTCAAATCCCGGCAGACCGCATGGACAATCTCTTCATGCTCTTTCCTGGTTTCCAAAGTCTCCGCCATATCTGCGGCGTCTGTAACTTCTGCTAACGTCGTAAATACCAACGCCTGTTCATATGCTTCACATCTGTTCCGGCACTCTTCTACCGTCCCCACAGCCGGAGGACATGACCAGGATGTATTGTACCTCTCGCACTCCTGGCGGCAGATATGGCGCACCTCTTCTTTAAACTCAATTTCGCCCACATCCAGAAAACCGTATTGAAACACTGGATAAGCTGCAAGAATCTTTTCAATCATTTCCCTTTTGCTGTGCATCCATTAAACACCTCGCCTCTCTCAGACGTACATCAAACTGCACGTAGAAATCCCTTTCTCCGTCAAAAGGTTTCCGGTAAAAATTCTGCAGGATGTATAAATTTAAATTCCTTGGACTGTCCGTACCCTGACTCTCTGCCACCAGTCTCTCAGCATCTTCCAGAAAATAATGCCAGTCTGTCACGAACTTCTCATACTGTCTCGGACTCGGCGTGTCTATCCACTTCTTTACTTTCACCTTGCTCCTGTTGGTTTTACTGCACTCATGAACCTGCAGAAAATACCGGAACTTATGCTCTTCATAATACCGGCCCAGAGGAAACAGGCGGCAGATTCCCGGGCGGGCTGCATGAATGCCGCACCGCCCCTCCCCGCTCAGAAACACACATGCCTCACGGCTTCCTGCCATCCTTAAATTCGGCAGAATCGTCCCGTCCACCATCCGGAGCTCCAGCGCTTCTTCCAAAAGCTCATCAAAACTTTTCCCCAAATGCATACGCAGACGGTGCACATCCAGCGGATCCAAGAGAATGGAACTTCCCATTCCCCGACAGCAGGAAGAGCACCCCTGGCAATCATGGCAGTCCGCTTTTACACAGTCGTTCAAATCATACAGTTTACCGTCAGATATCTCATCCAGGCTTACTTGTCGTCTCATTTATTTTCTCCATATCTTCCAATCGGCAGCCATACACTGCAAATCCGGCCTTGCCGCCTATATACAGTCCTGCTTCCCTCTACAGCATGGACGCCCTTAATTCTTCCCCGCTCTTCGCACTCAGATAAGCCGGCGCGATGTCAAAGACTGTCCTGCACCCTGTCTGCCCCTCGCTTGCCAGACGGTAAGCCGCCCGTGCATACGCTGCGATTACGGAAGATGTAAACTCCGGGTTGGAATCCAGTTTCAGGCTGTATTCAATCAAATGCCTGTGTTCCTTCTCCCAGCCGGTCATGCCGCTGCGAAGCACAAATCCCCCGTGTGGGATTCCACTGTGCTTTTCCTTCAATTCCTGTTCGCTGATAAAATGCACGGTTGTATCATAATCGGCAAAATAATTCGGCATCGTTTTGATTTCCTCTTCTACCTTCGCCGCATCCGCGCCTTCCTCCAGCACGACAAAACATTCCCTTGTATGCTTTTCCCTGGTAGTAAGTTCAGGATTTTCTCCATTTCTCACTGCCTCCAGCGCCGCGTCCACCGGAATTGTATACTGCTTCCCGTCTTTCACGCCGTCAATACGCCGGATAGCGTCTGAATGTCCCTGGCTCACGCCCTTGCCCCAGAACGTGTAGTCCTTTCCTTCTGGCAGAATCGCATTCGCATACATCCTGTTCAGCGAGAACATTCCCGGATCCCAGCCCACGGAAATAATCCCTACTTTCCCTCCTTCTTTCGCTGCAGCATCCACATTAGCAAAGTGCTCCGGGATTCTGGCATGGGTATCGAAACTGTCTACGATGTTGAACAGCTTCGCAAACTCCGGAGACTGCTCCGGCAAATCCGTAGCGCTGCCGCCACAGAGAATCATCACATCAATCTTATCCTTCCAGTCTGCCGCTTCCGAAACCCGGCACACGGACGCCGTCTCTGTCAATATATGTACATCCTCCGGATTTCTCCGGGTAAATACTGCCGCCAGCTCCATGTCCGGATTCTGCCGAACCGCACATTCCACGCCGCGCCCCAGATTTCCGTAACCTAAAATTCCAATCCTAATGCTCATAGCTTATTCTCCTCTCTCTGCCTGTGATTTACAGTTTACTTCCGCCGTATGTATAAAAGAAACTGTGTACTAATTTCTTAGCACACAGTTTCTCTTATACCCGAATGTCAATATTCTCGCCCAATCCGGGTATCACGGCAGTTTCTATCATCTCTTCCAGAGCTGCCCCGGCATCTTCTACCGTGTCAAGCACTTTAGCCATCAGGGCAGTCCCCAAATCAATGCCTAACTCGCTCCTGGACATAGAAACTGATAATGCTGGAATATTCATATAAATCACCTCTTCGGGTACTATCATACCAAAAACTCACCCAAAATACAAGACTGTAATTTCTTCTTAAGTTTATATAAAAGGTCAATTGAAAATCCATACTTGTTTCACACAGTCCGTCAGTGTTTCCGTTTCAGAATCAGAAATTTCAGATTACCGGACAGATTATACAAGGCGATTAGAAATAGGGATTTAGCAGTAGTAACGGATTTTCCTAAAATACATAAGCCATTTATTCTCTATATCACTATGCCTTGCCGCAATGATATCCATAATATCCCTTAATTTCTTGTTGGGGATGTGCGAGTTATTATGGCAGAGCAGGCAACGCCCAGATTGAGTAAGCCATATCTTAGTTGCGTTTTCATAAGGAACCCCCTCGGAAACATGAACGTGTATCGGTTCCAAAGGTTCATTTTCATTAGACCAGAAATACACCAGGTAAGAGCCGATTTTAAAAATTTGCGGCATTATCAAATCCCCCTTCTCTCGCAAGACGGATTACGATATGCGCCACGGATTGGAGGTATTCTTGGAATATTTCAATTTCTTCCGGGGAGAATCCGTCAATATTCCTCCATTCGTAAGAAGGTAAATAACATTCGGCAGAATGGAATCCACCATAAACAGGCTTTTCAAAATAAACCTTTACAGTTTCTGCTCCGTCAGAATCATAAACCTCAGAATGGACAACCTCTGTTTTATCCTCCAGCGTCATAAATGGGTACATCATAATAAAAATCTCCTTTCTGTTCAGTACGTTTGGGTTAACAAGGCTTCGTTGGCTCTAATACCACGGCTGCTACCGCAAAAAAATTATATCCTTATATCAAAATCATCCTGCAGAATCTTTTCCTTTTTCTCCGCTATGTCCCCAATTATATTTTCTTCCTAAATCACATACCAGGTGATTGTATTTTCCCGGTATTTCGGTGAGCGTGAACATATCTGTTTTCTGCATTTATCTTACCACAAACCATACGAATAATCCATATGCTAATTTCATCCTGGTAATCACCGCGAACAGAACGCCGGAAGCCACATGTTATCTCAGCTCCAGCACATTATCCGCATCCCCTATCGCCAGCAGCGCGCCTTTGGGAAGCCTATACGGCTCCCTGCTTTTCAGCCTCTGGTCATTATAAAATGTACCGTTTGAAGAGTAGTCTGTCACCTGATATACATTATCCGGCAGCATCTCTATCACGCAGTGGAGCCTGCTCACCTGGCTGTGTGCCAACTGAATATCGCAGATAGATTTCCGTCCTACGGTACACCTCTGCCCCGGAGCCATCGGATAGCTGCGGCCGTTGAATATCCCAAACGCCCCATAAACAGCTCCTGTCGGCGTATAGAAATTCCCCGCCGCCCCCATACCTGAAACCGCTATCTTCTTTCTTCTGGATATACTCACCAATACAATAGCCAGGAATACGGCAAGAAAAAAGATATGCCCTGAACTATGAACTATGATTGAACCATACCAAAATCTCTCCAAAATCAATTTGCCGCTTACTTTGAACAATTACAAAGTAAGCGGCAAATCGATTTTCTAAATAAAATATTCTCTACTGCAGCAGTTCCAGCAGCGCTTCCTGGCTGCCGTCAGCCGCCACTGCCGCCATACGGCTTCCCGCATGTATCGGTATCAATGCGCCTTCCCGGCAGAAGAATTCCTCTGCCGTCCTGTAAACAGACAGCGGATCAGATTTCAGGCAATTTCCGATTTCCTTCTCATAGGCTGCGGCTTTCTCCTCGCTGCCAGACAGAAGCGCCTGCAGCGCCCTGTTCTGTGTTCCGTCTTCCGTCAGGCTCAGGTACAAATCATACCCATCCTCCGGAAGTCCTTCGGAACTTGCCGATGAATATTCGATGCGCTCAATGGTCAGCCCATATTCCCGAAGCTGTTCCTCGAGGGCGTCTACAGCCCCCTGGGATCCTACATCGGCTCCCGCCAGGACTGTGAGGGATTTCCGGGTTTCACTCAGTCCCGCAAGTACCTTCTCTGCCGCCTTTTTGTCATATGGCAGAATACTTGCGAAATTCGGTTTTCCCATTCCCCGTCCAAGAATGCTGTCAGGAACTTTTCCTTCTCCATAAATAGTATCACACAACGCTTGTCTATCTATCGCCTGGATAATAGCGCGGCGTATTTCCGGATCCTCTACCTTAGGGCTTGCAAAGCGGAAGCCAATAAATGCATACGTTCCCTCGGGAAGTTCATACACGGAATGCCAGCCGCTTTCCTTTAACATGCTTTCTGTACACTCCTGATCTGTCAGAAACATATCAAGCGAGTAATTTTTCAAGTTCTCTTCCAGCCCATTTTTCTCTGCCTTTTTCAGCAGTACTGTAGCGTAAGGATACTCTGCCAGAGAAGTATTTTCACTCTTAGCCAACAGGATCTCCTTGCCTATAACTGCCTCTGTAATCTGGTATTCCCCTGCTCCCAGCGGATATTCGCTTGCACTCAGCTTTGCTACCGGAACGGAAAGCATATCAAGGCACTCTGGGGATACCTCCAGGAAATGAAAGCGCAGAGTCGTGTCGTCCACAATTTCTATCCCTTCGATAGATGTAGCGGTACTTCCTCCATAGGCTTCCGCTCCCTCAAGCTGGACGACTGCCCCAAGCGATACTCCGGAAAACATTCTTTCCCTTACGTAAGCTTGATAGGACTCTTTTACATCTGCCGCTGTCACAGGGCTTCCGTCGCTGAATACTGCATCTGTCAGCGTTACCTCTGCCTGTTTTGCCTCCGTATCAAACGCAATGTCTTTTGCCAGGCATTTCTCTGCTTTTTTTGTGCTGTCCACGCGCACCAGCGGCGTATACACCAGACGGCGCAGGGCGCTGCCTGAAACCGTATCATGCAGATAAGCCGTATGGGCGTCCGAAAGTCCTGCGTCTCCTATCACAAGCTGCGCTTTCTGCTCTGCGCTTTTCTGTACCTTAGTTTTATCTCCATGAAGCACTTCCTGCCAGCCTTCTTTTCCCCCATCCTGTCCATAATACCAGAATGCAGCAGCCCCTCCGGCTGCCAGGACAAGGAGCAGGAGCAGTGCGGCTATCAGCCGCTTTCTGCCTCTCTGCTTTCCTGTTTCCTTTTTTTCTTTCTGCTGTTCCGTTCCTGCCTGCTGTTCTTCTTGCAGTTCTTCCTGAAGTTCTTTCTGATTATCCATATTAAGACTCCTCTTCTTTCTCCTTCTTCCTTCTTTTCACAAAGAGAAGGGCTCCAATCATAAGACCTGATACTGCCAGAATCAACAAATATCTTCCTATCTGCGTGTCATCTCCAGTGCGCACTGTCTCTACCGGGTCTTCGGTCTCTGTATCCAACGGCTCTGTGCCTGGCGCATACGGCTGCTTCTTCGGTATCGGCCATACCTCCATATCTGCAGTTATGCCCTCTCCGCCATCTTCAAGAAGCGCCGCGCCGCGGCCGATGTCTACATGTACCCGGTCAAGAGAAACTACATCCCGCCCCATATAGTGATCACGGTGTACTTCCGCCAGCTCAAATTCACTGCTGATTACCAGCTGCGGCCCTGCGGCGGGAAGCCCGCTCTCTTCTTTTCCTTCCATCGTTACTGCATCGTTAAAGTCATTGACTTTCTTTGCCAGCGTCTGGTAATCCTTTGATGCATCATACAGCCCTGCTCCCAGCGTCGCCGCGTTCACAGCCTGTCTTCCGGGATATTTCACCGAGAAGGAGGCGTCGTCCTTTGGCTTCATAATCGATACACGGTAGCGGTACGGGGTGAGATAATTGGGAGATTCCTTTTCCATATCTGCCACCGGAACACGGAACATATAGCGCCCGTCCTCCCCTGTCAGTATACGGGATTTCCCTTCTGCATCCGGCGTCTCTTTCCAGGTCTGTGCAACAGGGTCATAGCGGTACAGGATGATATTTACTGCCTTCCTTCCCTGCTCTTCCCCATTACGTATGCCGTCCTTGTTCTCATCCACAAACACACTTCCTGCCACGACAGTTTCCGTATCCAGTACATGCAGTCCGAAATCCAGCATATCCTGCACAGTGGTGTATCCTATGTGGTAGATGTAGCCGTAAGCGTTCTCTTTCTCTGCCGCCCCTCCCAGACGGAAGCTGCGGGTGATACCCTGCGCCTGATCGGTCAGGTATCCCGTAAGATTCAGGTGGGCATAATCATTATCTGCCCTGTCATCCCCGGCATTCAGCGGCACATAGTATGCGTTAGACGGTTTCTCCATGCGCAGCCTGTACCTGTAAGGACGTCTGGTCTTTCTGTCCAGTACGGGTACATCCGCAAAGCGGTAGTTTCCTTCTGCATCCGTAACACAGGATGCATATGCCCGGTAGACGCCATCCTGAAGGATTCCGTCTGTCTCTTCGCCTGGCACGTCTGTCTCGGTGGGCGATATCCATTCAGGCTCTTCCGGTACTGTACCCGGCTTCTGCCCCGGTTCCTCGTCTGGATTCTTTCCTGGCTCTGTATCCTCCGTGGACGGATTCTCATCCTCCGGTTCTGCCGCCCTCCCGCTCTCAACTCCGTCAGACGGCTCCTTATCGGGTTCTGTATTTCCCGGGGGTTCCTTATCAGGTTCTCCTTCTTCCTTCTCCGCAAACAGCGCCAGCCCGGAAGCTGTATCTCCCTCCTCAATGTCTGTACCTTCAATCATCACATCCAGATATACCGTATGTCCTTCCATTCCCGGTTCTGCATTCTGCAGGCCGTTCCAGTCTTTATCATTCCATACGACTCCTTCGATCAGGCTTCCCCTGTAAGGCAGGAACCCTGCATCTATACCATCATAGTTCTCAGCCAGCACGATACTGTAACCGTCAAGCCTGTTCTCTTCCGTTTCCTGCGGGTCTGCTGTTTTGGGCGCCACCAAAATTTCAGGCGTCAATTCTGAAGTAGATTCATTCAAATCACTGTCATTTATCCCGTTTCCGGTCAAATGCCAGGTAGCGTCAAATCCTTCCGGCATTTCGGGTATCTTTACTTTATATCCGAGAATTACCCTGCGTTTCGCCCCGTCCGTTTCGTTCAGAATTCCGTTCGTCGGAAGTCCGTCAAACCGATAGACGCCGTTTTTATCTGTCTCGGTGAGCATCTGCCCTCCCTCATCCGGCTTACCTTCCTGAGCGTCCAAATCCGACTCCGGTTCAGGCTGCGCACTCATAAATGAAATCCATTCATCAGCTTTCTTCCACTCGCCGCCATCCAGATAATACTGCTCCAAAAGAACCTTCACTCCAGACTGCCGTTTCTCTGTCTCCTGGCGTATTCCATCAGCAGTTCCCTTTTCATCATAGTCCTCCGTCCACGCGGTTCCTGTGATCGAAGTCGTCTGGTATGGTGAAAATCCGGCATTCATTCCGCCGATATCCTCAGAATAGGCCACGTCATAATCCTTACCGTCAATTCTTCGGTAATTATAACTGTTCCCTGAAAAACTGTTGCTTACCGGTTCTGCGAAAAGCAGCCAGCCGCCATTCTCTTTTGCCGGCCAGGTCATCCGCATTCCTTCCCATACCAGCTTATTGTCCTTCTCACTGCCTTCTTCTACCAGGTATTTGCTCACGGCATATTGCTTCAGAACTGTCTGGATCACCGCGTCCTCACCGTCCAGGCAGAGCCGGTATCCCGCCAGATAACGCTTCCCTTCCATATACAAAGATGGCGGAAGTTCCTCAAACTGATAGGTTCCATCTGCATCCGTTATCTGTGTCTGCCGAAACTCCTCTTCCGGAACCACATTCCATGCTCCGTCTTTATAATATGCCTGCTGCAGCACCAGTTTCAGTCCTTCAATTCTTTTTTCGCCTTCGTCCAGGATGCCGTCATGATCAGCATCTTTCCAGGCCGTACCTAAAAGTGATGCATTTTCATAGCGTTTTAAACCGCCGTCCCATCCGCTTCTCTCAGCGCCCTGGCATGCGTCATAGGCAACGCCTTCGACCTCCGCCACATTGATGGGGTTCGCATTCTCTTCTGCTTCTGCCGCCACTATAATGTACTCTTCTTCACCAGTCAGCCTGCCGCTGTTTTCATCGTCCGAGATGACCCAGTCGCTATCCTTCTCCCGGTTGCTGCCTGCTCTGTACTTTGTCACTGCATAGGTTTCAAAGATCCCTGCATCCTCGCACTTATCCATATCAATACGCACCTGATAGCCATATATCTTGAAATCATCAGGGTCTCCAACATGTGTTTCCAGCTTGTTGAACAGATAGCGGCCTGTTACTGAATCCGTCTGTGCTTCCTGTACAGTAAAGCTCTCGTCTTTTATCCATGTATCATTTTCATAAATAAATCTCTCCAGCTTTACCGTTACCTTTTCTTTTATGGGCGCTTCCTCCGGATCCTGAACTCCATTATAGTTCTTATCCTCCCAAATCCACCCTGAAATACTTCCTGTCGCATAAGGCAGCTCTCCGGCATTTCCACTGGCCTTCTCTTTCGGCGCTGCCAGCATGTCGTATATCTTTCCGTCCGGCGCCATCACACAATAACTGCTATACGCCTGTTTTACCTCAACGGCAGCTGGCAGGAACTCTTCTTTTTCCATCAATGTCAGCGGTATCTTCAGTTCTCCCGGGTTCTCCCCTTCCTCTTCTTCTGCCGCCGTTCGCTGCCGCGCTCCCGGACTTTTCTCATCTTCCGGCTGCAAATCACTCCACTTATGGCTGTCTTTTCCCTGGCGGTATTTTGTCAGCGTCCATCCCTGGTTCATGGCATCCATCCGTATCTGGTATGCGGTCAGGCGGCGCGCATTTCCTACCTCCAGCATCGCCGGAACTGCCGCAAATTCATACCGTCCCTTATCCGTGACAGCTGACGCATAGTTTTCTTTTGACAAAACCCATTCACCATTCTCATCCAGATAATACTGATCCAGATATACCGTCTGGCCGTCAATCGGCTCATCTACCGTCTCGTCGCTTCCCCGGATGCCGTCATAGTTCTTATCATTCCATACCCAGCCGTACAAATTCGTAGTCTCCAGCTCTTTCAGTCCCACATCCGGTCCTGCCGCCCTGTTCGCTGTCAGGATATCATAATCACTGCCTGCGTACGTATACACATAAGCGTCATTCTTATCCTCATTTGTTCCTGGAGACGCCTTTTTCGCTGTCACGCCAAATTCGCGCTCTACTTTTCCATCCCAGTCTGTCAGTTCATAAGGTTTCGACAAATCCAGCGTTCCTTTCGCGTCGCTGTCTGTCTCATTTCCCTTACCCTGATGATACCATGTCGTCTCATAGCCGGACAGCTTTTCCTGGCGGGGCAGGGTCACCTTATATCCTGCCAGATACCATTTTCCATTTTTTTCAATATGCGCCGGAAGATTTTCCAGAAGATATCTGCCATCAGCTCCTGTTACCGCCTGTGCAAAGTCTTCGGCTTCCTTTATCCACTTCCCTTCTTTTGTCATATAATACTGGTCGGCCAAAACCGTAAGCCCGGCAAATCCTTCCTCATCCTCCTGGTAAAGTCCGTCATACTCTTTCTCCTTCCAGATGATTCCCGTAAGCTCTCCCGTCTCAGGGCCTTTCAGTCCGCCGTCATAACCACTTACATTCCCACTGCTTTTTACGATGTCATACCTGACATTTCCTTCATCCCGGCAGTACGCCTCATTATGCGGAATAGTTGACACGCTTGCTGCTGCAAAATAATTTTGTTCTACCGGCGCCGTCCCTTTCGTCATATACAAGTCTGTCGCCGCCAAATCACTATCCACGGCAGTATCTTTTCCCTGATGATAACGTGTGACACGGTACCCCTCCGGCAGCTCTTTTAATTTCAGCCTGTAGTAAGCTACGCAGGCATTCTTTGTTTCCGGATTCTCATAATAAGTAGAGACATTCGAAAATTCGTAACGTCCGTCGCCGTCTGTCTGTGCTGTCCGCTCGTCTACCTTCGTGAAACTGCCGCCAGAACGGATATACTGCTCCAGAATCACTGAAACACCCTGAATCCCTTCGTCTCTGGATTCCTCTCCCTTCTTACGTATACCGTCATAATCTTTATCATCCCAGATTACGCCGCTTACCTTTACGTTCTCAAACTCTTTTAAACCGCCGTCAAAATCCAGCAGGCTGGCGCCATCCGTCACATCATAATTTTTTCCGGCATAGCTCATAATATAAACCGGGTCGGTTCCTTCTACAGCCTCATTTGCAAGGATAACCGGCGCGCCGTCTGTGAGATAATAAGCCATCTTGCCGTCAGATGTCTGAACCGGCGTGGTCTTTAAATCACTGTCTGCCTCTGTGTCTTTCACTGTCTGGTATTTCGTAACCGCATAATGAGCAGGCAGTGCTTCCAAATCCTCCTTGTCGATGCGGAGCCTGTACCCGGCCAGACATGCTCTGCCATCCGGCTCAGGCGTATAAGTCGTCATCTCCTGGAAAACGAAATTCCCTGCATTTGTAGTGGTCTTTACTGACGTGAAGTCTTCCTGTTCCATCCACCGGTTTGTATCCGCATCTAAATAGTAACGTTCTATCGTCACCTTGACGCCGCCGATTCCCGGCTCCAGGCCTTCCCGCACGCCATTGTAGTTCTCATCACTCCAAATCGTATTTCCCAGGAATCCTCTTCCGGCATTTACAAGTCCAAAGGCCAGTTTATATTGAGGTGCATAACCCTGCCCTTTCTCGTCATACAGCGGTTTTCCGTTTTCGCCAAGCTGGTATTCCATAAGGAAAGGTTTTGTCTGCATATAGATTCCGGACTTCTCCAAATCATTGTCGTCATCCTCCAGCAGAGGGTCATCATTATACTTATAAGGAGTTGGCTTCAATACAACGGCTTTATCCTCATTTTCTGCCCGCGCCACATACCAGCCCGGACGCACTTTGAATGTAAATTTTCCGTTTTCAGCGCTTCCGGGATTACTCTTATCTACAATCTCCGTCAGCATGGACGCCGGTTTTCCGTCAACATCCAAAGCTTCTTTCAGCTCTTCTGTATCCGGATCGTACTCGTAAAGCGTCACACGCATCTTTCCAAGCTTCTTCTCATCGTCGGTCATACGCCCGTCAATCTCCGGGGCGTCCTCCGGCCCATGCTCATCAAACCATGCCCATCCTCCTACCGTGTGAGGTCTGCCTACCCCTACATTATAAGAAGTCATCTGCCTGTCATAGCGCTGATGAGGCGTAAGCCCATCTGCCCCTACCGTCGTATTATCCAAATCCACCGCCGCTACATGAATGGCGTCTTTCGTCTGTGCTACCAGTGTGTCTACCACCATAGCATCTCCCGGTGCATCCCCCACGCCTTCTTTCCCTAAATCCGGGAGAGTGTCGCCGCTCCGGTAAACCTCAAGACCTGCTTCTGTATCGCCAATCTTCAATGTCGTAACTGCATAATTTTCCAGGCTCTCCGGGAATGTAAATCTCAGCTTGTAATCACCTGGCAGAAGATTAGAAAGCATATAATAGCCTTTATGCCCAAAGTAATCACTCTCTGAAATATATGACGCCGCCGGCCCACAGTCTGTATAAGCAATGAGTCCTGTTCCGGTTCTCACATATTCCCCCGTGTCTTCATTGATGAGCGCATATTTCACTGCTTCGCCTTCACGCTGCACTTCTGCGATCGCTTCCCCATTTCGGTTCACTATATAGCCTTTTTCACTTAAAAGCTCTACTTTGACCTTATTAATTCCCGGATCATCTGCTTTACCGTCAAAGTCCAAATCTGTGGTAAGCTTGGAAACCTGAGGACGTCCATTCGTCCCATCTTTATATTCTGCCTCATTCATCTCTGCGTCATAATTAAAATCATGCCATATATAGCTTCCAATATACCCCCTGCCTTCCGGCGCATTGAGATACACGCCAGCTTTACTGTTCTCTCCGGTCATACCCGCGCCCACTGCGTGGTGGACAAATGTGTTCCAGCCGCAGTAGCCCAGGGATGCTATAAATTGAGAACTGGAATCTCCCGAAACATCACCCACATACTTTGGAATATTCAGCGGCGCATGCATTTTATAACTCATCTCAATCCGGTTATAACTTCCGATACAGTAGTCCTCTTTCTCCATCTCCATCCATATAGAACGGATTCCTTTGATTGCCGCCTCATAAGCATCCGGATTATTTTTTGTCGCCGCAATCAAATCTATCAGGCGAACCATTTTATAGGTTTTTTTCAATGCGTCGTTTCCAAACAGCTGTACGTAGAAATTTACCTCTCTGGTGCCCCGGGTACCCTTTTCTGTATCAGGTTTATATGCGGGAAGTTCTGAAACGTCCAATGCTTTATAAGTATTGCCGGACTGTTCAAACGGTCCTACCCATATATCATAATCTTTCGGACTGCCTGTATTCGTAGTCATTTCCAAAATTTTCCCATCCGGATACTGCTCTATTTTATTCGGGTCAAATACTTTCACCTGAATAGAATCCGGTATCAGCCATCCGTTCCAGGATGAATCCCTGGCGATTGGATTTCCGGATGTATCACCGCTGAATATCTGGAAATCATTATTGTATGGCAGCACATCATACATACAGATATGCTTATGCTCCTCCGGCTTTGCTTCTGTCTGGTTCAAAATGGACACATTAAAGCGATAGTCCGTGCCTTCCGGCACACTGGCCGGCCCGCTCTTATAATCGCGGTCACTGTGAACCTGGGAGTCGACTTTCTTTACCTGTTTCAGCGCAGGATCTTCTTTGAAGCTCAATCCCTTGATTGTACGCCTTAAAGCCATCTCTGCCGCCAGTCCGTTATTATTCAGGTCACGGGAGTCTCTCTCGTAGCCGCAGCTTCCGTAACCATCATCGTTCGACGGAATATATGGCGTATAATTACCATTCTTGAAACCGTATCCATAAGACTCCATCAAATCCTGGGATACTGCAGAACCGCGGTCTGCGTTCAGGGGCATCATGAATTCTACTACCAGACGCTCGCCTGGCATCAGCATTCCAGTGTAATGGAAGATTACCACCTTACGTTTATGGGAACTGTTCAGGTTTACAATCTTTTCTACATATTCTGGCGAAGCCGGGTTTCCATCCCCATCCAGTTTCAAGGATACCCTCGGATTATCTACAATCTCCACGATATTCTGTCCATTTTCGTCCTGGAGCAGATTACCTTCCGCATCTGTTTTATCTCTTTCTACATACCATGTCCAGTGCGGAATTTCATAGTCCAGATTATCTGCCGGATTTGTAATGCTTCCCGTCACGCGGTAATCATCACTTAAATAATCCATGTCGTCCCCCTGAAGGCTGCTGTAGGGCACATATGCCAGATTATTCTGAAGGTTCTGGATATAAGGCAGCACTATCGACATATTCGGATCGGTAATTGTATCCTCTTCATTTTTTCCTTTTGGATCCAGATAACCCTTCTGCTCCAGCTGCGCATTGCTGTAATTTACCAGATACGTACGGTATTTCATTACCTTACTTGCAGATGGGTCTACCAGGATTGCCGCGCTTCCTACATTCCAGCGGTAGCCATTAATACCGGAACCTGTATAGTATCCCATTTCCATTCGGAATCCAAGATAGGGAAGCTCAGGATCTACATAGATTCCTGCGCGCCCTCTTTCTCCCAGCCCCGAATATTTCGTATCGTCATAACGCGTGATACACTGTGCAAAATAATTCGAATGAATTGCCAGCATCGGGTCGCCTGACAGCGTGGCTGCCTGCACAAACGCACAATTTTTCTTAACATTGTCCGGTATTTCATTTACATTCAGACGGCTAGGATCGACATCATCCATCTCTTCCTTCACGTCCTCCGTATCCGGATCGGCGTCTACTGCCAGACGAAAACCAGACGGAACCGGATAATAAATCGGAGTAATGTCATCATCATAACCTGTTCCGGCTTTCACTACAAAACGCACCTGGCGCACATTATCAGGAATTCCATCCGCTATCAGGGTATTAGCAGCCAGGCTATACCCGGCGGTATCGCCTATCAGCGTCCAGGAACCATCCCCATACGCCGCCCGATCCTCTTCCGAATCCGGATACAGGTATCCATCCTCTGCATGAGGATTTGTACTGGTACGGACAAGCACATAAACTTTCAGCATGCTCTCCAGCTTCTTCTTTTCTTCTTCCGTCAGGGTATCGGGCACTTCCCATACCCCGGTCCGGATCGCCTGCACTTCCGGCGTTACCTTAGGCCCTGTGACTGGCGCGATTTCACCGGTAGCTGTAGCTGTCCCATGAAACGGCAGCGCTATATCCACAAGGAACCTGTTTACCGCACCGCCTTTATTCTGCGCCTGATCCAACAGATACTGCATGCTCGTCGCACCCTTGATATGGACATCTGTTGCCGTGACAATCGTCTGCTCATCCGGGTCTATAATGGAACGGCGCGGCATAATAGAGTCAATACGGGCCGCCCCATCCGGTTTCCGAAGCCGGAAAACTGCTGAGCGCGCTGTCGTATATAAATCTGTATAATCGCCGTCCCTGTCATAGTCTGCCGCCTTCGCTGCTTCATCATCCTCGTCAGCTTCTTCATCTGCCTCCTGATCCATCGCCCGGTTTACCCACAGCACCAAATCCTGCGGCTGCTCTTTGAGGCCCTCAGAACCTGCGTTAAAATGTCCGTCTGTCTCATGAATCGTCACATAAGTCCTGCAGCCATCTGCCAGCCAGGTATCTCCGGCAGTACCTACGGTAGACTCTTCCCCCAGGTTATCTACCCTTGTCTTAATCCTTACTTTAACCCAGCTTCCACATGCCAGATATCCGCCCGGTTTTGCTCCGGTATATAAGGAATCATAATCTTGATAACCATCGTCTGCCGGTGTGGAGAGTTCTATGACTACGCTCTCCGCTTCATGCTGTTTCTTTTTATCCGTATTTGGATACTCCGGATAACCCGGATATCCGCTTCCAAGGCTGTTATAATCCGTTTTATGCTTAACTTTCAGGTTCCATCCGGAATCTTCATCCATAAGTTCAGCCATATCTACCGTTTTCGTCTCGGACGTACGGGCATCATAGTACTCTACCACGATATCATCCGGATCATACGTATCATCCTCATCCCAGAATGTTACTTCCTGCGGCAGATCAAACACAAACGCCAGCTTCGCATGGTGGACAGAACCGGTATAGCGCAGACCGTCTGCCTGGTTCAGTACCTTCGAACCATACCACAGTACATCGCTGTACTCCAGCGGCTTATCTCTTTCCGGATACGGAGAGGGAAGCGTCGCTTCCTCCTGTCCTTCACCCCCTATGTGGTACTCGCTATACACCATGCCTTCTTCTGTTTTCGTAAAGCCCACTGTATTGTAAGCAATCAAACGCGGCGCCCTGGTATACATCCTGGTTCGGTTGTACAGGCCGATATCTGCAATCTGCTTTTCTTTATCTTCTGTATCCGGATGCGTATTTGCCTGGCTGCCATTGAAGTCCTTCTGCTCCTCCGTAAGCATCAGCGGATTCCTTATATTTGCGGCATAATCTTCCACATTAAAGCTGTCTGTTTCCGAATATGCCCATCCGCTGTCAAAAAACGCTCTGTTACCATTTGCACTATCTGCGGGCTGATATAGAGATACTGCGTCCAGACGCTGGGAATCTCCTGCATTCACCCCCACATTATACGGGTTGCCGCTGATTCCTCCGTCCCACTCATATTTGAAACCTTCCATTTGGCTGCCGATATAGGTACGGATGTCTTCATATCGGTTATCTTTCGTTGTATCCCGTATCACGGCGCCGTCTGCCCCTTTTATGGACAGGTCCGGCAATTTCTCCGTAAATACTTTAAATGAATAAATCTTTAACGCCCCTGAACGGATTTTTGCTTCCAAATCCTTCTGCGCCACATCTCCCTGTGCATTTAAATTAGCTTCTATCCTTACCAGATAACGTCCCTCTGTCTGCCCGGTATCCTTCCCGTCCTCATATTCGGGTATCTCCACATACTGTACATCTGCGTCATAGAGCTGCTTCTCCGCTTCCGTAGCCGGTGAAACCGTATTAACTGTAGGAGCGCTCCTCTGATTCAATTCCCATGCAATCGGGCGTCTGGCATTATCTTCGTTATCTTTTGTATACGGCTTGCCATCGGCGGCCATCGGCACCACGCCTTCCGGAAGAAGCACATTGATGACCGGAAGCATATAAGTTCCCATAGAGCCGCCGTCTTTCGGATAACTATGGGCATGTTTTACTTCCTGATCCCCATATTCATGCCACCAGTAACGGTTTTCCACATTTACATTCACCCAGGCAGTATCGCCTTCACTGTCCGTATAATAGCCCGCTGCCGTCTGCCCGGTTCTATCCGCACTTTCTCCATCTGTGATAGCCGTCCACAGACGCAGAAGCGGCTTTCTCATCTCCGTCCTGGTTCCCGTCGCTGCATACAGATCTGCTTTATCTGCCGTATGGTAAGCGCTATATGCTTTTCCGGTATTCTGGCCATCCGCTCCATTTGCTCCGCCTGTCTGCACCTCGCTGCATTGGACGTTATATCCATTTACGCTCAGTGTGTTCGGCGAACCAACCGGGTTGATATAGTTATACCAGTGATGCCAGCCGGAATGTTCATGGGCGTAGGAACTCATATAGTCCATTCCGTGAATCTGGAAATGGGCATTTTTACTCCGGTTCGAGCCCACCCACTGGGTAATATCATATATCTGATAATAATAATAGTTCTCCCCTGCATTTGTCACAGGCTTCATCTGCACCCTGTCGTACCATTTCCCGTCCGCGTTAGTCGTATTCACATGGCATTTAATATCCACACGCATCTGATACCCTGATGCACTGCCTCGGTTAAACCAGCGCTTCAGCGGGTAATTTACTGTAACTTTCACAACATACGGAACCAAATTCTCTCCCTGGTAATAGTTTGCATTCGCGGCTGTATTCCAGAGTGGATCCTGCGGCTGCTTGGGCGCCTGGTATCCTCGGTCACTCTCAGGCGTCTGGATAATCTCAGCCTGGATATTTTCTGCGGGAATTGTGCCTCCCCACGTATTAATATCTGTCAGATACTGGCCTGATACCTGAAGGTTTCCGTCCTCATCCAGCAGCGGTTCCGTTCCCAGAGGGAACGTATAGAGCATCTCTACCCCATCCACTCCCCAGTCGCCATAATTGCTTGCCGTCAGGCGCGCCGTATAATCCTGCTGGTATTCTAACGTTGTGATATAACGGTTATAAAGATACCACCTCAAATCATAGAGATACCAATTCCAGCAGTCCCTGTTATGGTAATAATCCCCGGGCTGAATCCACCAGCTATAATCCAGGTTCCTGCCTGTCTCTATGCGCCTTCCTGCATTATTTTCCGTATATCCCCCGTATCCCAGATACTCGCTTCTGTCTCTTTCTATATCTGGAATTATCTGGCTGGCGGCATTAAGCCATGCTTTCTGCAGATGGGTACGCGCTTCGCTCCATACAATCGGCGTCCGCTTTTCACCCTCTCCGGCCTGCTCCCAGTTCTGGCTGGCAGCAGTCCGCGGGCCTGTCACAAACACAAAGTAATCACGGTTTGCATTTGACGCCCCCTGGTACAGTATCTGCCCCGGAAGGCTGTCTTTTCCGGCGCTCCCTGCGCCTGGCGTATACCGCGCCTGCTGCATGTAAGAGCCGGCGGCAATATCATAATCCATAAACCGTCCGTCATTCCCCCAGGCGCTTCCATTATTCGCTGTCCCCGGAATATAGACCTTCGTTCCGTCAAACATCTTATATCTGTCGCACTGATCGTTCTTGTCCGCTGAAAATCCCACATCATGGATGAGATAATCCATGTCCATCATCTTATCTGAAGTTTCCAGCACACGGTTAATCCATTTGCTGTCTGAACCTGTTGCCAGCGGCCACGCCTGCCCTGAAACAGTATTTGTCCAATACTCACCCACTCTCGGAAAATACGACGGCGACTGATCTGCGTCAGTTGCCAGACTCCTGTCCTGATCCGTCATAATCATGGGCAATCCGTCCTGATGCGCAGTAACTGCATAATGAAACGAAATACTATCACCAATCTCCATACGGACAGCTTTTCCCTTCTCGCTCACCGGACGTATCTGATACACGGTATATTCCGCATCCTGAGATATGCCGGACGCTCTTGGATCCAAATCTTTATACAGTTTCTTTCCGGGACTGTTTGTATCTACCGTAGAGTAAACGGAAGCGTCAGCATGATTCGTGTAAATCATCTCACCGCCGTAATCTTTTGCAGTAACTGTCTCTAACCGGTTTACTTCCCAGCGGATGCCTGACATATCCCTGTCAGCCCCTGTCTTATCCTTCCAGGTAATATGAACCCCGCTCATATCTCCTTTTGCCGCGTCTTCCAAAGCTTTTGCATCCACGTATTGAGAAGGAACCTTATCATAAAATACCGGGTTCAGCATCGCACCCTGAACAGTACCGCCGCTCTCAGCCTGCGTCAGATTCCGCAAGGTCGTCTTATACCAGAAGGTTTCATTTGGCCGGTATCCGGTTTTCTGGGCTTTTCCGGCGGCATATGCAGCAGCCGCTTCCTCCTCTGTATCGAAAATCTGTGTCTGGAACCAGAGAATCGGAGTCTCACGCCTCACTGACGGCGTTGCCTGCGCGCTGCCGCTCATTGACGTATTCTTTGCCCCTTCACCTAAGTGCTCTTTTTCCGTATGGGTATGCGTATACACCTCTGTTACTTTTAGAAGTCCGGTAAATATATCTGCCTGTACTCCGGTTCCCACACCGAGACGCTCATCCTGATAACGCCCTGCACCATTTAGAACAACCGGATTCAGCGCCTGCCCGGCTGGAATATCATAATATGTCCAGCGCACGGAAATCACCCGGGACAGCATTGCTTCCAGCTCCTCCGGACTGTCTTCGTAGTCTGCTGCGTCCACCCATCGGCCTTTCTCAATATCCTCAGCTGTACGCGTATAGTTATTATAGGCATCCGGATTATCCATCCCGTCTTCATCCAAAACAAAGTATTCTTTCTTAATTGGAGGTCTCGGAGTAATGGTGTTCTCTTTCAGTCCTGTCGGATAGTCCGTTTCAAAAAGTCCGGTAAGCTCAAAAACCTGCAGATAACGTCCGTTCACCGGTTTCAGGAAATTAACGGTTTCCTGAATATTCTGGGAATGCTGGCTGTAGTTCTTTATTCCGCTCACAGTCACCTTACCCGGCTGTCCGTCAAATCCTCCCAATGCATCTGTTCCAAACGCGAACCCTATACTCAAATCTGACTGCCTGGTAACAAAATACGTACCGGAATCTGCCCGGCATGTATACTGGTGAACACGGCCGTCCAGAGCCACATTATCCATAAAATTCCGCCAATAGCTGACATCGGTGTTTCCATCGGTATTTCCTGACGTGTTGTAAAGTGTCCCGGCATCTCCATGATTCCGATGCCAGTCAACCGAATTCAGATTATAATTATTCGTTTCCTTCCCACCGTTAATGCGGTACTGTGAGTATCCGTGTTTTGTTCCGCTCGCGGCGTAAAGATAACTGTGTATCTCTTTCCCCTGGAAAGCCGTTCCGAATTCATCCGTCATCTGCGTGACAACTCGCAGCGTCACTGCTTTACCTGGCTTAATCTGGGCTGCATCACCTTCTGTCCCCAGATGGACGACGATTTGTTTGATATTCGTCAGCGTCTCTTCCCCAGAGGCATCTGCCATCCTGGAATAATCCGTCCCCGGATTCAGTTCCTGCTCCCCTGCATATGCAGTCATATCTGTATCTGCAATATCCGTGCTGTTGCTCACAATCTCCCACTTACAGATTCTCTGCCCCTGGGGCATATCAAACCTCAAATCTGTCTTTTCCTGAGGAACGCCTGCACCCGCCCAGGAACCCACTGTTATCAGGTATTCTATATAGTCCCAAGGCATCACATGCCGGCCGTCGATCTCTTTCTTCGGCGCTTCAATCGTACAGTCATCCAAATCATATGCAAATTTGTTTGTATCTCTGGTACGCGTCACTTCCACACGGAGATTCCCTACCAGGTTACTCAAACGCGTGGTCGCCGCCTTCGTTGTGCCGCTCAATTCGCTGAACGTACCATGGTTCGGGTCAATCGTTGTAAATGTTGCCCCCAGGTTCTGCGTAATTGACGCATTCACGGCATAGCCGTTCGGGCTGTTCCAGCCATAGGAAGGGATGGAATCAAAGTCCCAATTCGTATAGCTGTCTCCGCGGAACACCGCCTGGCTCCTGTCCACAAATACGCCGTCATAACGGAATGCATAGTCTGTGGCCGTCTTGCTCGCCGACAAGTACTGCCCTGCCTGCATAACCGTTTCCGGTTTCTCCCGATTCCCTGCTACAGCTTTAAAATCAAGCTTAAAAGAATTCACATGCGCCCTGTCATACGCACGCGCCTTCCCGTCCGTCTGCGTCACACTGTAGCTGGTTACCATATCCAGATTGTCATGAAGCAGCTTCTCCACATCAAGCACATAATCTTTTCCATTAGCATCCGGCGTCAGGAGCGGCTTGAGCGTCTCCAGTGTAAAACTCATCTGCTTATTACTCGAACCGACCAGCAGCAGGCGGTTCACCCGGAACCAGTCTCCGTCAATAAACTCCTTTGGAATATACAGCTTTTGCATATTAAACGCGGCCTGCAGGGAATTTGTGGTAAAAACCCCGTCCAGACGCGAAGCATGCTCTTTTTCTGTACTTCCATCCTGACGGTTCCACGCCCTCACAACGTACTCCTCCACATTCGGCGTAAGATTGTCATTTTGGTAATCATTTAATGTACCGACCTTAGCCGCCACAGAATACCCCGCCTGATATGGAATCAGATACCCCCGCATATGCGCCGTCTCAAAAGTATCTGTCCAGGCATGCGCCGGCCTTGAGCCATCACTTGTATAATAATACTCCGTATTGTACTGCGGATTTGTCCTTCCTTCGTTTGGCGTATATACACAGTAATCGATAGGCGTAATCCTGTTCTGCGCATGTTTAATGCTGTCTCCCAGCCCTGTCCCCGGCTGGTTTACGTAAACATAAGGCTTCCCTTTGATGAGCACATCAATATTACTTGCGTTTCCGCTCAATTCTGCTGAATACTTTCTTCCGACTTCTTTTGCATAATCAGAATTTCCGTTCCACTTCTCGGTAACAATCTTAAAGTTCTTTACAAACTGCCATTCTTCGAGCCAAATCTGGTTTACTGCCGCCGCCTCTTCTTCTGTCTGACCTTCTGAAGCATACAGGAAGAAAATCTCATTGAGTGTACCAAGCTGATCTTTTGTAAGCGTTACCGTCCTGGTCTTTGCCGGGTCTGCCTGATAACTTACCACATTTCCCTCTGCATCTGTAACTTCCGAATATCCTTCCAATTCCAGGATAATCGATGTCATATGAGTAAACACATCATTTTCAAGCTTCAGTCCTGTAGTTAAAAATCCATAATATTTAAATTCTGTATTCGGCTCAATCACCGGAAGCGTATCGGAGAGTACTACTTTGTCAGAAAAGCCCACACGCCCCGCCCAGTCATAGCCGTCAGCCTCTTTCCAGTCATCCAGATTTCCGGTCTGTGAATAGTCATGCGTCAGATTCTGCGCGCCATTCCCGCCATTCGATGTATACCCTGATGTAAAGCAGGAACCACGGTAAAAGCTTACTGCAAACTGATTCTGGTCTGCAAACTTCACATTCGTATCGTCATACTCTGATGTTGCAGCACTATGAACTCCATTCCTCACGTAGTTATTATCACGCACAACTCCCATCACCGCCGAAGATTTCATATCACGAGCAGTTCCGAGGTACTCCGTCCTGACCCAATGCCATCCCAGGCCGGAACCCCATTCTACATGACCTCCCCAGTACTTATTCCAGTATGACCACGAGGATTGAACGCGCCTTCCGCTGGCAGCTCCGGCATCTGTACGCTGCTTTGACCTGCCATTTGTCTTATTTCCTATCGTCAGCGTAGTTTCTGCAGTCAGTTCCGCTCTTCCTGTCTTATAAAGCCGCCCGGTGACCTCAAACGCAGAACGGGTATTGGCGTCATTCTCCCTGTACCACGTCCCGTAATCCGGATCTGCCGCCATAGTTTCCGCCTCATCTTTATACCCCGGCTGATTCACATCCATATTCACCACAATTCCCGTAACCGGGTTTTCCGGGCCATCCAAACTATATGCATATGCATCTGTCCAGAACTCAGCCTCATCATCACTGTAGCCAAGCCCTTTTACCAGATTAATCCTGAAATATTTGTTCCCTGCAGCGTCCGTCTCGACTGCATTTCCCACCCAGTCAGAAGGCTCTATTCTGTGAACAGCGCCATCTTCCCTGGTAACTTCTATCCAGTTAAGATACTCCCTGGTATTTGGATTCACTTTAAGGTAATAGGTATCGAAAATCTGTGACGGAACCGTAATACTGAGATTTACCGTAGCCGCCGTGTTCAGCGATTGGGTGTGCACCCAGCTGTAGTTCTGGTGCTCCTGGCTGCTGTAGGTATTGTAATTTGGCGCGCCTACGGGCAGATTTCCTCCTACATTTAAATATTGCCGAAAGTCTATCCCGAAAGAGCCAATGCCTTTGTAACCGATTTCCAGCTCCGTGTTATCCCCAAACGGAACATTATTCCAGCTGCTGTGGGTCGCCCACTCTTTTCGGATATGCTCCAGGGCATCTGCCTCTGCCGTAAATTTCCCGGTTGCCCCGTCGTTATAAAATGCCGATACCACAGTGTCAAAATACATCTTACTCACATATGACACCGTAGAATCTTTCGCTTTTACACACCAAAGGTCTCCCTCATCCCGAATTCCATCCAAATAATTTTCACTATGCGTATTCAAGATATCTGTAGTATTTAACGGTGAATCCTCATAGCCGTAAAATTCCACCCTCTGTTCTGTCCGCGTATCTTCCTCTGTCACCTTCATATAGCGGCCGCCCAGAATCTCGACCCGCGCAAGATGATTAATCCCAAGCTCCTGAAGCTGTGCCTCATCCAGCACAAGTCCCTCATCTGTCAGTGACAGACGGGTTCCATCCTCCAAATCGAATGCGGTAATCGTCCCTTTCGCGTCTGTTACCGGCTTCAGCGCCAATGGCGCGTCCGCACTGTCCACATCCGTAAGCTGTATGCTCCCAATACTTCGATACTGCGCCAAGAGCTCTTTCTTCACTACAAGCTTCGTCACATGGAAACCTGTATATGCCTCCCCGCTGCCTGAAGATACATGATCTGTAAACCGCACGCCGGCATTATCCTTAATAGGGAGGTCAATCGTGGCGTCTACATCATCCAGCACTGAAAAATAACTATAGCCGGATTCCGCCGGTGAAGAACCATTCTCCATGTTTACCCACATCTTAAAATCCCTGTCATAAGGTACGCCCAGCCTTGTCTGGTTCTTATCCGTCATTGACGTATCACTTACAGCGCTCTCCTTCACATCCGCGTACTGAATATGCGAATGCAGAGCCAGATAAGGACGCTGTACATGGAAACGTCCTGTATCGGACGCGCTTTTATTCTCTGTATAATCTGCATCATTCTGTACCAGCGCCGCTGCTGCATCCAGGTTGTCAAACCAATCCGTATTTCCATGCAGTTCTATCTGTGCGCTGTTCCCGTCTGCCTTCGTAGTACCGTAAAAGTCCGTAAACTGCAGACGGATATACCGCAGATAGGTAATCTCCGGAACAGCTGAAAGCGGAATCCGCAGGCTTTTATCCGGCTGGCGGTACGCCTCTAGTTCTTCTGCTGTAAATACCCGGGACGGTTTATCCGGCTTTGCCCCATCCATAGCATCCCAGTTATAAAGCTCAAGAGATTTTATTTCACACGCTTTCTCTGTATCTGCCCCGATTACAATCTCCTCACTCTTAAATCCCTGGACGGCTGTTTTCTTAGTGCATCGGTCAGCTACACTAAGCAAATCAAGATCTGCGTAGCACGGTCCCGCCGGGCTGATAGACGTATTTTCCAGCTGAAAGCCATACCAGACTTCTTCATCATTCATCGTCTCCAAAGTATGGGGAGACGCGCTTCCTCCGTTCTGCTGAACCCCATCCCTTACCCAGTGGGTCGAAGCTGTCACTTTGGGCTCAAAATCTGCCACTTCCATTATAACTTTCTGTGTTTTCCCGAAACTCGCATAAAGATAGTGCTGCGGAAGCAGTCCGCCTGTCGCTTCCAGCTCTCCATGCCAGTCAGGTGTTCCATGAATCTCTACACGAAGGGCGTTATCCTGTTCCGGATCTTCTTCGCTCTGCCCTTTTGCATAAATATTTCCATTCAAATGTGAACAGACCAGCCGCACCTGTCTCACACCCTCTATCTGCGGAAAAGCCGAAACGGGAATACGAACCTCCTTCGTTGCTGCATCCATATATTGCTTTTTTACATCATCCCAGCTGATAGAAGCCTTCGGAGGTTCCGTCCCATAGGGTTCCTGATCCCAGTTGTAAATCCATAGCGCTGTCGGGATAACTGCCTCATCCCAATTCCCTGAAATTATGATTTCTTTTGCCTTAAACCCTCTAAGAGAGGCTGCCTCTCCTGCCGCCGCCTTATTCTCCAGGCTATCCATAGTAAATTCCAGATTTGTATCATCAGCCGCTGACGGGCTTCTGTTCTCTATCACAAAACGGTACCATGCATCCTCCGCCCGATACGGCACAGTCCCCGTCTTTTCCACTCCATCTCCTTCTTGATAAAATATGTCGCCTGTAATTACCGGATTAATCGCTTTTGCCGTCAATGCCGCAGCATCTCTGGCCGTCTGGTTCGGGACATTCAGCTCCGGATCATAATCTGTCTGCCAAATACCTGTCACGGTACGGCTCTCCGCAAAAGAAGGCACGCCTCGTACCTCAACCCAGCAATCATCCTCTACAGTCACATCCGATTCAAAATAAGAAAACGAGACTTTAATTCCCTGCAAATCCGGTATTTGTGGATTCTTAGGATCCGTTCCTACCCATACATCGTCAGTTAGTACAATATCTCCATCCTGCTGATACGCATCTATGGATTCCTTCGGAAGCACCCACTCTGCTCCCGATGCATCTATAAAAGTAATGGAATTAATGAGGGATTTCTCCACTGCCGCCGCATTTATGCGCAGTTCCCTCGCCCGAAAACCACCCCATTTTCCCTTGCTGTCCAGACTCAAAAAATCTCCCTGTGTAGACAAGAGTGCCGGAATCATCTTTGATGCGCTGTCATTTGTCATTACAAACCGATAAGCCGCATTATTCTCATTTAAAGGAACCTGTACGATATCATTATCTATCTCCTCCGGTCCATCTTTCCCATACCGGATACTTTTCGTCACGATTCCCGGTTTCGTGGGTTTTGCATTAATCGTAGCCTTGCTGACCCGGCTGCTCGCATCCTTCTTCTGATAGCCTGGATTCCCGCCTAATTCTACCAGGCTCTCATAGTATGTCCACTGCTGATAGTTAATTTGCAGCTGGTTTTCATACTTTATAGCCTGCATGGGATATCCTTTTACCTCAATTCTGCCATCGAAGCTCTTTCCAGGCCCAATACGGTGCTTAAAGTTCCAGCGGATACGTCCTGTGAAAGAGGTTCCTTTATTTGCTTCAAGGTATGCCTCCATCTCTTCCTGCATGGTAATGGTATAGCTCCTGCTACCGTCTGCCTCTTCCTCCACGCCCTGACGAGTGCCGCAAGGAACCCAGGAAAGCGTCCCCCCTTTCCCTTCTACCTCCAATTCCAGCAGATTCCTGCCCTCTTCACCTTCACAGAACCAGTCCTCCAGTTCTTCTTCCTCTCCCAGATAAATCTTAATCTCTTCCAGCCTGAAATGCTGCGGAAGAGTATCCAGGGCGTAAGAATCAAAAATCGGCACATTTCCTTTATTCGCGAATCCTTCCAGAAAATACGATGAAAGCTCGCCTACGCCGGCTTCGATAGACGACACCTGCGCGCCAGAATCATTCTGTACATATTTCCGCTGCTCTACTGTTATTTTGCGCTGGTCAAACGGAGTATTGTTATTAAACTGCTGGCTCCAGGAATACCCCTTCCCGCCGAAGAATATTGTCGGACGCAGAACGCTTAGATTATTCAAGTCACTCTCAAAGTTGTTTGGATACGGTATCGCTATATAATACACCTTCTGTGAAATGTGCCCGGGTGTTGTATCATGAGGAGAGTACAGAGCCTCATGTTCACGCGGAATATTAATCGTCCCCGCCGTAGGATAATAATACGGAATCAGCGGCTCTTTAATATTGGAAAATGTCTCCAAATCCCACTCTGCCAGCTCCTCAGCCGGAATATCCGTCACATCCCAGCAGAGCACACCGCCCTCGCCAGGCTTTCCTGAATATGGATATTCTCTCGCTTCAAGGTCAAACTCTGTATTTTTCGTAAGTTCACCCGTAACCGGATCATAACGCCAGGCCATCATATCAGCCTGAAGAACACCATGAACACCGCCGTTTACCGTGCTGCTCTGTACTGTGAAGTTAATGTCATAGCCATCCAGATAACTTTCTGCCTTTTCCGAAATGTTCTGCACAACTATTTTATAAGTCATATAGTTATACTGATCCCACATAGGCGGGTGCGTCAAAGCTTCTATAGAAGCTGTCCAGTTCAGGTTACTGTTGATAAACGCGATGGAATTGTAATTCCCCTGTTCACTGTCGGGATTCCCACCTACTTCAATCTTCTGATATCCCGATGTCACGTTGCCAAAAGCATCGCGGTATGTTGTGTAAGACATTCCTGCCTCTACGGAGGCGCTGGCGTTTTCCGGTACATCCCCGAAATATTTGGATTCCAACTGTACAACGGCATCTGTCGTTCCATGCCAGATGCTGGCTGCTTTCACCATCTGAATATCCACAATACCTGAAAAGGTAAAGGGCTGGTACTCATTCAGCGGCACTCCTTTCCAGCTTGACGCACCGTCAGGCGGAGCCATGATTTCCCCGCCCTGTGTATAGATCACAGTATTTTCTGTACCTACGCCATACCAGTTAGACGAAGGCATATCCCGTACCAGGGTACGGATACTGCGGTCTGCTGCTGTATAATCTTCCGGTATCTCATATGTAGTATTCAGGTTGCCTGCTTCATCGTAGACAAGAAACGGAGACGCCAGAGTTATCAGCATTCCCTGGGATTCTCCCGATGTATATCCCGGTTTCAAATTCAGGTTATATACTGCCGTTCCTGAATTCTTCAGCATATACGCCGGCTGCCCCGGCGTCACCTGATCTGCCCCGGTAACCCCGCTAAATGTCATCTTGTATGCCGGCAGTTTTGTTTCTGCCGCCTTCACCGGCGCGGAGCTGTAAGGCAGTCCGGACAATATACAGGCCACTGCCAGCAGCCAACACAAAAATCTCCTTGCAACGTCACTAATCCTGTTTTCTGTTTCTTTTTCCATCATAAAACATCCCCCAAAACTAAATGCCAAGTTACAACACGTACTCATCCAAGTATTTAATATCCGCTTGATATTACTTAATACTTACTTAATAACTACATATCAAGTATATGCTTATCCCCTTTTACTGTCAACAATGAGGTGTATAAATTTTTCAATTGATTTCTTATTAATTTCGTTAATTTTCTTCCTTTGTCCAAAAAAGGAAAACCAACGCAGAATACAGGGCTAACATGTAAAAAAACTGCCGCACAATGCCATCATTGTGCGGCAGTTTATCAACCGTCCCTTTTGCGCTTCAATCACTTGTGCTTATTTCGCATACTTAATCTTATATGCACCATTAACAGAAGGTCTCTTATTCACACGATGGACTTTGATGTAGTAAGTTCCTTTTGGAAGGTTTTTACGTGTCGTAGTCTGGAATGTAACCTTACCCTTCTGATTCTTCGCCCAGACCGATGACGTACCTTTAATCCCTGCTGTCTTCTTACTTGGAATAAGATCAATATAAATATTGTCATTCGAGTATACTTTGTAATTTAATGTAATCTTTGCGCTTTTCTTTAAAGTAATCTTATACCAGTCAGCTTTTTTCCCTGATTCTCCGAGTCCGACAACGCCTGTAATTGTCTTTTTCTTTTTCAGAGAAACTGCTTTTTTCTGAGTGCCCCCGCTCTTCTCCGGATAGTCCTGTTTCGCTATCTTAATCATGAAAGCTTCTGCGTTCTGCACCCGAATCTGATAAGTCCCCTTATTTACACCAAACGCCGCTATGCGGGAATTTACAGCATCTACATAGCCCGCAGCCAGCACTTTCCCTTTTGCATCGCACAGCGCAATATTCATTCCCATATTAACGCCAGTCATGGTTTGCGCATAACCGCTGATACCGATATAAGCCGGTTTCTTTAGCTGAAATTTATAATAATGCGTAATCGTCCCATCCTGATCAAGATTTACCTTCTCCTCACCAATGGCAATCGTCTCCACTTTATCCGCCGCCAGTGTTGTCATACCAAGCAACAGCGCCATCATACATACAGCTGCCGCCATCCCTAAAAGTTTCCTAAATACATTGCTCTTCTTCATTTACGGTTCTCCCTTCCTTTTTTTAGAAAAACTTAATTTCCAAGATATTTTATCACAAACATCCGGTACTGGCAACTGCAATTTTGTCCACCTCTATTCAAAGATTTTCCTTTTCACAAAAAAATCCCGCAGAATCTGTGTTCTGCGGGATTTTGGTACTTTTCTTTAAACTCTGGAAAGGTAATCGCCTGTCCGGGTGTCGATTTTCAGCTTATCGCCTGTCTCTACAAACAGCGGCACATAAACAATTGCGCCTGTCTCTACTGTCGCAGGTTTTGTCGCGCCCTGTGCAGTATCGCCTTTGAAGCCCGGCTCTGTATCCGTAACTTCCAGCTCTACAAACAAAGGAGGCTCCACTGTGAATACGTTACCATTGTAAGAACATACTTTCACAGTTTCATTTTCCTTAACAAACTTCAGTGCGTCGCCAATTACTTCATCGTTCAGCGCAATCTGCTCATAGGATTCCATATTCATGAAATGGAATAAATCCCCGTCGCTGTACAGATACTGCATCTCCACTCTGTCGATACGCGCCTGCGGAAATTTCTCCGTCGGCCGGAACGTCTTTTCCACCACGCCGCCGTTGATAATGTTTTTCAGCTTTGTGCGGACGAACGCAGCGCCCTTTCCCGGCTTTACATGCTGGAACTCGAGAATCTGCATAACGTTCCCGTCTATCTCCAATGTGATTCCATTCTTAAAATCTCCTGCTGATATCATTTGATATTCCTCCTGTATTTCTCTATTCCCATAATTACAAATCATTCTATAATAAAATCCTGCATTTTTCAACCATTTTTTACAGTTCTATCAATTCTTTTGGCGAATGGGTGAAATTTTCGCAGCCTCCGGCCGTGATTCGAACCAAATCTTCAATCCTTACGCCCCCGAAGCCCGGCAGGTAAATTCCGGGTTCCACCGTCTCAACCATATTTTCAATGAGTACCTCATGGCATTTCGCTGACAGTCTCGGCTCCTCATGGATAAACAGCCCTACGCCGTGTCCCAGACCATGCCCGAAATACTCTCCATACCCTGCTTCTTCAATAACCGTGCGCGCCGCGGCATCCGCCTGACATCCTGTTATCCCGGCTTTTATCTCCCGGAGCGCAGCCTGCTGCGCCTGCAGTACTACGCCGTAAATTTCCTTCTGCCTAGCGCTGGCCGCCCCCACCACGACTGTCCGGGTCATATCTGAGCAATACCCTTCATACACGCACCCGAAATCCATCGTGACAAAGTCCCCGTATTCGATGGGTTTATCAGAGGGAATCGCATGAGGCATGGCTGAATGGACTCCCGAAGCAACAATTGTATCAAAACTGTTCCTTTCAGCCCCCATTTCCTTCATATAATAGTCGATTTTCGCGGCAATCCGGCGTTCCGTCACACCGGGACGGATATCCTTCAGAATCCGTGCAAACACCCGGTCTCCAATAGCTTCTGCTTTCTGAATCAAAGCAAGTTCTCTTTCCGTTTTCACTTCCCTGAGCGAATTCAGCAAGTCCCCTGCCGGCTTCCATTCAACTCCGGCACAATGCTCTTTCAACTCCAGCACATCCGCATAAATCAAATGCTTATCCTCAAATAACAGGCGCTTTACAGCCGCCTGCCCTAAAAGCTCTGCCAGGATTTCCTTATACCCCCGGCCGCTTTTGATTTCCATCACCTCAAACCCCGGCGCTTCCTCTTTTGCCTGTGTAGTGTAACGAGAGTCTGTCAGGAGCACCTTCCTCTCCGGCGTCAGAAGTAAATATCCGTCCGTTCCCCGGAATCCGCTCAGATACCGCATATTGTATCCATTAGACACCAGCACCGCATCTGCGGAAATTTCCTGTTTCCATATTCTATCCGGCATACCTGGCAATCTCCTTTACAATCTCCGCAAAATCTTTCCCATCAGTGACCACCCGGACGTCAGCCAGCCCGTCATATATTTCTTCCCTGGCGTCCATCAGCTCCCTGATACGCCTTTTCAGTTCTCCGCCCTGCAGCATCGGTCTGGTATCATCCCCCTGCAGGCGCGCTGCCAGCGTATCCGGCTGCGCCATGAGATACACTACCGTCCCCAGCTGCTTTAAGTATTTCTGGTTCACCGGGCGCACCGGAAGCCCGCCGCCCACTGCGATGATCTGCCTCTCCTCCGACCGCAGGAGCTGCCTAAGTACCAAAGTTTCCAGTTCCCTGAAATACTCTTCCCCGGATTCACGGAAAATATCACTGATTTTCCGCCCCTCCTGTTCTTCTATCAGCACGTCTGTGTCTACAAACGGCTCATGTAATGCATCTGCCAGAGCTTTTCCCACGCTGCTCTTTCCGCACCCCATAAACCCAATCAATATCACATGATTCATTTTTCACTGTTCCTCTGTTTCTCATAAAAATACAGCACGACTTTTTCCAGATACCGTTTCAGTACAATCTGAATTTCCTCTTTCGGATGGATAGGCTTCACCAGAACCGCATGCATCCCCGCCCGTTTTGCTCCATATACATCTGTAAAGAGCTGATCCCCTACAAACAGCGCATTTTCCTTTGTGCATCCCATCAAATCCATCGCTTTCTGATAACTCTTCACCCCGGGCTTATGGGCATTTTCTATGAACTGCGCCCCCACTGCCCCCGCAAAAGGCTCTACCCGCGGAAGCTTATTGTTGGAAATCAGACATACTGCCATCCCAAGCTCCCTAAGCCTGGCAAACAGACCTATGGCACGCTCATCTGCCGGAGCGTCATGGGGCACCAGCGTATTATCAATATCAAACAATACGCCTCGGTAACCCTTGTCCCGCATCTCTTCAAAGTCAATGCTATAGGCAGAATCCCAATATTCATCGGGATAAAAACGTTCTAACATGATTACCTCTCTATTCTTCTAAAAACTTCAGCATCTCGTCATATCTCCGCTCCATCTCCTCATATCCGTGACGATGAAATGCCTTGATTGCTTCCGTATCCGATTCCGTCCGGGAAATCGTGGGAACCTGCGGACGGATAACAAAAACTTTTCCTTCATCCTCCCATTTCTCCACCAAATCCAGCGTACGGTTATAGTTTAACGGACGCAGACTGGAACACTTCGCCATTTCCGGATATTTTCGGAACGCCGCCTGATAAAGCGCGGCAGATTTCTTCGACACCTTTTTCCGGTATCCCCTCTCCCGTGTAAGAATCAGGACATTTTTCCGATTCCCCTCCCGCATAGAATGGAGCAGCGGAATCGAATCCGCCATCCCTCCGTCCAGATAAGGCACTCCGTCCACCACTGTCTTAGGCGCCGCCAGAGGAATACTGCTCGAAGCCCGCGCCAGCAGCATCAGTCTCTCCTCATCCTCCCTTTCAGTCAGGTACTCCGCCTCCCCGGTCAGACAGTTCGTCACTGTAATTTCCAGCTCCATAGGCGAAGCAAAAAAAGCCCCAAAATCAAAAGGATGATTCTCCCTGGGGTCTCTGTCATAAATCAAATCCATGTCAAACAGGCTCCCCGTCCGGATTGCTTTCTTCAAGTCAATCAGCTTCTCCTCATCGTCTCCTTCCCGTACCGTGCATTCCAGCATCCTGCCTTTCTGCCCCGCCACGAAATTCAGTCCATTGCTCGCACCCGCAGATACTCCAATCACTTTTTCTATCATAAACTTTTGGTCCAGCAAAAAATCTAGCGCGCCCGCAGTAAACACGCCGCGGATGGCTCCGCCTTCTAAAATCATCGCTCCCTGGTACATAATTCCACCTTCCTCACTATTTAATCCTGTCTGTATGTACTTAGGAATTCCGCCAGCTTATCTGTAGCATTTTTCAGTTCTTCCAGGCAGGGCAGATACACAATCCTGAAATGATCGGGGGTTGATAAATTAAACCCTCCTCCATGAACCAGCAGAACTTGCTGCGCTTTCAGAAAATCCAGGCAGAACTGTTCATCATTCCGGATATGGAACCGCTCTGTATCAATTTTCGGAAAAATATAAAATGCCGCCTCAGGTTTCGTTGCCGTGATTCCCGGGATATCATTGAGCGCCTTGTAAATAAACTCCCGCTGCTCATAAATCCTCCCGCCCGGCAGTATCATCTCGTCCGGCGTATCTACGTCTCGCAATGCCGTCTCTACAATCGCCTGGGAAGGCACATTTGAGCAAAGCCTCATAGAAGAAAGCATATTCAGCCCTTCTATATATCCCTTTGCTTTTTCTTTCGCGCCGCTCAGGCACATCCATCCCATCCGATATCCCGCTATCTTATGCGATTTTGAAAGTCCGTTCATAGTAATGCAGAACACATCCGGCGCAAGAGAAGCGATGGATACATGCTCTTTCCCATCCATCACCAGGCGGTCATAAATCTCATCCGCAAAAATAATCAGCTCATGCTCCCTTGCAATCTCCACAATCTGTTCTAAAATCTCCCTGGGATACAGCGCCCCTGTAGGATTGTTCGGATTAATCACCACGATTCCCTTTGTGCGGGAGGTAATCTTACTGCGGATATCCCGCAAGTCCGGATACCAGTTGGACTTTTCATCACAGATATAATGTACGGGCTTCCCTCCCGCGAGGTTCGCCGCTCCTGTCCAGAGAGGATAATCCGGCGAAGGCATCAGAATCTCATCACCGTTATTCAACAGACCTTGCATCACCATCACAATCAACTCGCTCACGCCGTTTCCCGTATAAATGTCATTGACACCCACACCCGGTATATTTTTCTTCCGGCAATAATTCTGAATGGCGCGTCTCGCTGAAAGAAGCCCCTTGGAATCAGAATAACCTTCTGTATTCCTCAGATTATCCGCCATAGTCTGTACAATCGTATCCTGCGCCCGGAATCCAAAGGGCGCGGGGTTGCCGATATTCAATTTCAAAATAGAAATCCCATCCTCTTCCATGCGCGCCGCTTCATCAACCACCGGGCCGCGGACATCGTAGCACACATTGTCCAGCTTGGTCGATTTCTCAAAAGTTCTCATACTGTCATCCCCCTTCCGTTCTCCCTAGTATATACCATTCTTTCCCATCCCACAATCAGAAAATGAAATTTCCGGTACTTGCCGAAAACGGTGAAACTGTCAAATTGCGGTCTGTAGGTGAGTTCATCGCTTCCCCCATACAGCTACGGAACCGATAGTATCCATACCTACTCCGGACGCTGGGGTACCTGCCATATATCCCACACTGACGGGGACAACGCGTCGGTGAGCTAACCGTCGGAGAAACACGCAGCGCGTGTTTCTCTGCCAGATCGGAAGAGCACCCATCACA